>CALGOI010000197.1 GCA_937959065.1 uncultured Ignavibacteriota bacterium
AATACTTTGAAGGTCATTAATTATTTGAGCTTCTTCCTTGGATTTACCGGCGAAGAATATTATTCCGCCTACCTTGTTATTCTCAACTTCATTTTTTAATCTAAGGAATTCGTCTGAGTTGCGATCAAGATAGTATCCCTTTGAATGAGTTACTATCATTTGACCGATTTTTTCGCGAAGTGTCATTGAAGAAAGTTTCTCTTCGATGAATGCGTTTGTATCTAAAACGGAAACAGGGTTAACCACATTAGATTTATCATAAGTGTTTAACCCTGTTCAAAACGTTAGAATTACCGGTATAAAAAAAAGTGAGAACTTATTCATTATCAGGTGTATCTTATCCCTTGTTTGCTTTGTTTGTCATTGATTCAAAATATCTCATTATTTCCATTGGTAATGGTATAATGAGCGTTGAGTTCTTTTCAGCTGCAATCTCTGTCATAACCTGTAAGTATCTGAGCTGTAAAGCGTTTGCGTTACTTCCAAGGATTTCTGCAGCTTCAGCGAGTTTTTGAGCTGACATAAATTCACCTTCTGAATTGATGATTTTAGCTCTTTTATCCCTTTCAGCTTCCGCCTGTCTTGACATAGCTCTTATCATTTCTGTCGGTAAGTCAACATTTTTTAGCTCAACGTTATCGACCTGTATACCCCATGGTTCAGTTTCCTTATCTATGAGTTCTTTAAGTTTACTATTAATCAGCTCTCTGTGGGCAAGCAGGTCATCCAAATCACTTTGACCTGTTACAGTTCTTAATGTTGTTTGTGAAATAAGTGATGTAGCATACATATAATCTTCGACCTGTATCACGGCGAGATTTGGATTTTTAACCTTGAAATAAACAACTGCATTTACCTTAACAGATACGTTATCTTTTGTTATGATATCCTGTGAAGGTACATCCAGTGCAATTGTCCTCAGACTCAACTTTACCATTTTGTCGAGTATGGGAACAAGTATAATCAAACCCGGTCCTTTTACTGCAACAAACTTACCAAGTCTGAAGATAACTCCACGCTCGTACTCGTTTAGTATTCTAAACGACCTGATTATTATAATTAGAAGAATAAATGCAAAGATGCCTCCAAAAACAAATAAAACTGAAATTAATGCTTCGGTCATATTTCCTCCGGATGTTGATTAAAAATTGCAGTAAATTCAATATAACATTTATAAAACTAATTCTTGAGTCGGAAAAAGGAAATTACCTGTAATTTAATATCTGAAGTGTATCGAGTTGTAGTTCTTTTTTGATAAAATCATATATTTTACTTTCTTCGGTTCGTCTTTGAGATGTTCCCATACGGATGTTCCATTCGATCAGAACCGTGGGTAATGTATAATATACAGTCGAATCTTTGGCTATCTCTTCTCTCTGGGTAAAAACAGAATAAGCAATTTTATCAATTTCAGGATTAAATGTTCTAACGTTGCTTAGAACTTTATTTACTTTAATGGAGTCTTGTGTATATGATTGAATAGTGTTTTTTAATTCCTCGATTTCGACATCACGTTCGTCAATAGTATTCTCCGCTTCAATGGTTTTCATAAGATTTGATGTGATCTCTTTGGTTATATCACTTTTTAAATCCGCCGATATACCCATATCTCTTATAATAAGTTTGTACTCGCCTAGATTATATTCATTTAGTATTAACTGAAGACTATCCTTTCTTTGCTTAGGGATCTTGTCTCCTATAACATATATCCTTAATTCATTTAGAGTATCTCCAAATTGCTGAGTATTCCAGTTCAATACCTGGTTGTTGCCTTTATTTAGATTTTGATTTACAAATGAGGTTATCTGGTTTTTAGTTCTTGCTTCAATAATGATGTTGTAAAATATAAAAAGGCTTGGAATAATAACTATGATAAGAATAGCATAGTAAAATATCCTTCTCTTTTTCTCTTTTGCCGGATCAACGTGTTCTTTAAGCGGAAACTTGAGTATTTTAACAACAGCGTAAGCTGATGCGCTAATGAAAACGGAGTTGATCAGCAGCAAATAAAAAGCTCCTGCAAATACCTCCCACATTCCCTTTGCAATACCGAACCCTGCCACACATAATGGAGGTATTAAGGCTGTTGCAATCGCAACCCCCGGTATGGCGGATGATACTTTTTTCCTTGTATTTGCTATTATACCTGCTATCCCCCCGAATACTGCCACACCGACATCTAAAAAGGTTGGTTTGACTCGGGCAAGTATCTCAGGTGTAGGAAGTCCCAGTGGTGTAAGTGAAAAGTATATTGTTGCGGTCACCAATCCGAGTAGTACTGTAAGTGAAAACTCTCTTATCGAAATTAATGCGCCTTTTTCATCGTTTATACCGCCTCCGATGCCAATACCAAGTATTGGATACATAAGAGGGGAAATTAGCATAGCCCCAATTATAACAGCAGATGAATTAAGATCAAGCCCTATACATGCAAGTAAAGTAGAACATAGCAAGAACCAGAAATTTGACCCACGAAGATAAATTGAACCTCTTAATTCTTTAATATATGTAACATAGTCAGTACCTTCTTTGATGCTAATATAATCGTGCAGGAATTTCTTTAAACCTTTGAAAATGGAGTCCATTGAATGTTGGGCATTTACTTCTGTTTTACTATCTGATATGGAAGGTTTTTTTGAATTCACGACTAATTATTGGATTGTTTCAGTAGTGTATTCTCCAATAATCTTTTCATAATTTTCCCTAAACCAAATTAATTTTTCTTCGACAGGTGCAAGTTCGTCATACTTCATTAACTCTATTCTGATTGCATTAATATTTCGGAGATTTCTAAAATACCCTGTGTAGTATTTTCGGAATTCTTTTACCCCCAGCCTTTCACCTTTTAGTTCAACAGATAATTTTAATTGAAGAAGACAGTTATCGACTCTTTCCTCGATGGATGGATCAGGTTGGTGTACTCCGGTTTGGAGATAATGTTTTACCTGTCTGAATATAAACGGGTTTAGCATCGCCCCCTGACCTATCATTACGGCATCCGGCTGGAATTTATCGAAAACATATTTTACATCTTCAGGAGATTTTATACCTCCATTAAGTATTATTGGTATTTCAACTCCAGCATCTTTTATCCTCTTTACCCAAGTCCAGTCGGGTTCACCTTTATTCCCTTGTCCCCGCAGTCTGCAATGGACACCAAGCGCTTGTATTCCGATCTCTTCCATTATCTTCGCAACTTCTACAATTACAATGTTATCCTTATCCCATCCTAACCTGGTTTTAAGTGTGACGGGAAGGTTTACATTTTTTAAAACAGACTCAGCAATATTTCTCATCCTGGGTAGGTCTTTCAATAATCCGGCACCAGCGCCTCTTAGTGCAACGTTCTTTACCCAGCACCCGCAGTTGATGTCTATAAAATCCGGATTAGCTGATTCACAAATCTTGGCAGCATCTATCATTGATTCTTCAACACCTCCAAATATCTGAATAGCGAGCGGTCTTTCTTCTTCATAAAAGAAAAGTTTTTCTTTGCACTTCCTAGCATCTCTGATCAAACCCTCGGATGAAATAAACTCTGTGTAAACGATATCAGCTCCGTTGCGTTTGCATATCAGTCTGAATGGGGGTTCAGATACATCCTCCATTGGAGCTAAAACTATCTTATCCTTAAATATTTTCTGAAATTCGTTCAATTATCCTGCTTTGTTTTCTTTTTCTGTCTTGAGAGGTATACCCAGAAGAGGAATAAAAATCCTGCTGTAATACCCATAATTATAAATAAAATGTTCGTAGCATCCATAAATTTACGTTTTTCTTATATAAAGGTAGATAAAATAAGTGAAATTATAAATTTAAAAAACAGGAGTAACTCTTGAATTTGCAGAACAAAATAAAATAAAATGTTGTTTAATAGGAAGAGCGAATATGATGGAGAAAAGGGAGTACTAAAAGAAGGTAAAATAAGATGAAAGAAAAACGATATGAAAACAGCTTGTTCAGGGTGATCTTTTTCAATGGAAAATGGGCAATTTTCGACGATTGGAACGGAAAAATGCTCGCATTCGCAGATAACCCTGAGACAGCAAACGAACTTGCTAAAATACTCGCTAAGTGCGAAAATAGGGAGTTTGTAGCGTACGAAAAATGCGCATAATTTAAATAAATGCTTTATAATAAAGTAATGATGAATTAATAATGAAGTTAAAAGAGTTCGTCAGATTAATTGAAGGAAAAAACAAAAATGTCAGCAAATCCAAATATCTTGGAAAGAAAAGACAAATATATAGTAATACATTATCATGATAAATGGGCAGTTTTTGATGAACTTCGTGAAAAGGTATTAGCCGTTCTCGATTCATCGGAAATGGCTAATGAGACTGCCTTGATGTTTGCAAATGTAGAACATAGAAAGGCATTACTGTATACAGAGGCTTAACTTGAGGTTGATAAATACAAAAGTCTGCTTTAACTGGGTAGTGAATTTATTTGTTAAAAAAGTAATACCCTGTCAGAACAGGATAGTGAGTTCGACTCACATTGTTACTCAGATTTGAGTTTATCGAGCATTGAGGCGGCATTATTATTCCCCGGATCCATCTCCAATGCCTTTTCGTAGTTTCTAATAGCATCTTCTTTATTACCCGCAACCATATATACTTCACCTAGACTGTCATAACAGTTTGGAACATCCGGGAACATCATCACATTTAGTTTAAGTACTGCTATTGCTTCGTTGATCATACCTTGGTTAAGAAAGGTATATCCCAGTGCGTTCAGTTTCATGTCATCTTTTATTTCATACCCGTTTTGTGAAAGTATTTTGTCAAAATTCTTAATAAATTCATCCAAACCCTTATTCTTCATTTCTGTATAGATAAATCTTCCTACATCATCCTTGGGTGGATCAAAATCCATTCCCTTTAAAACCTTGATAACTTGTTCGAATAGATTTTCGGCGGATGGTTCGTCATAGTTTGAAAGAATTATCACTGTATATCCTTTCTCACCAAGCAGACCCATTATTGAATTCCATCCGGGAAGTCCTCCAGCGAATGCGTTGCTCTGATCCCTTCCATTCTTTGTATATAAATATTCAGCAAATTTATTTAGATCACCGATATTTGAATACATACTACCGGCCGGTGTTGGGGAGAGATTGAATGTTTGAGAACGGAATATTTTTCCATCGAAACCCACCATATATCCCATTGCTTTATTGTTTTTAATGTTAGATGCTCTTTCGTAATATGAGTTATTCATATTCAGAGGTTCAAGTATTTTTTCAGTAAGAAATTCTTTGTAGGTTTTTCCTGTAATCTTTTCTATAACTGCTCCTAAAACAACGTAACCAGAGTTGGAGTATCTCTTGTCCGTACCGGGAGCAAAAAGCAATGGTTCGCTCTTTATAGCATCCATATAATCATCGATTGTGTTATAATTTATTGCGTTTTCCTGGATGTCACGAATCATTATAAAATCTCCAAATCCTCCCTCCATGTTAATTATCTGTTCTATTGTTGCCTCCTCTGCTCGGGTATCTTTAAATCCGGTTATATAATTCCCAAGTTTATCATTACTGTTAAGCTTTCCTTCCTTCATTAGTATTTCTAAAAGTTCACGTGTAAAGGTCTTTTGAATTGAACCTATATTGAAGACCGTTTCCGGATTGTTTGGAATTTTTTCTTCAAGGTTTGAAAGACCAACTGCCTTTTCAAGCAGAGTCCCATCTTTACTCGCAACAAGAATTGTCCCTGAAAAGAGATCTCTTGCATTATACTCATCTACCAGTTTATTGAGTTTTAAAGCAATATTTTCTTGTGAATATGAGAGGGAAGTAAATAATAATAACGATAACAAAGTTAATGTTAGTTTATACATGAATTGAAGTTTAAGTTTGTAAGAATGAAAGGGCAGCGGAAGTTGCTGCCCTTTAAGATTGGGTATTACTTTGTTTCTAGTTTCATTTTCATCTTTATATTATCCTGTATATTTTCATTTCCATTTGAGCTGCTCTTATCGATATCCACTGTTACTTTATCTCCTTCACGAGAGATATTAATATCACTGTCTTGTAGATTTTTATCTTTAAATCTCTCTTTAACCATTTGGCGGATTTCATTATCGTTTTTCCCTTTTATATCAAAATCTTCCATCGGAAGATTGCCTTTTTTGTACTTTTCCTCTATTCTCATCTTCTGGTATCCATCATTGATATTAAGTTGAAAGCCTTTCTTATTCCCATCTTCTGACATTTTAATATCGATTAGCCTTCTGTTATTTTCATCTCTTTTGAAATTAATGGTTTCTACGTCAATACCGCCTTCTTTAAGTTGGCGCTCCACCTCAGCGCTTAATTCTTCATCACTCATATTTCTTGCATTTATATCAATCTTGAAAACGTCATCGAGCATCTTTGAATATAAGGGCCTTTCTACTTCCTCTGTAAGAGGAGTGATACGTACTTCGATTATTCCCGGAATACTTTCCAGGTCTTTTGAATACATTTGTACATCCTCAAGTGATGAATTTGCTAAAACCAGGTTGTACGATGTAACCTCATTATTGTCTGATTCTTTTACATTAACAGATAGATTATTTTTGTCAACCCAGGGAAGTGAGCTGACTTTGTCGACAGTTTCAGGATTTTCTACGGTCCAGCTCAGTATATGCCCGATACTTTCATTTTGAGTCACGGGCATATTACATGCAGCCAATAGCAGTGCTGTGAAAATTATCAGTGAAAATTTTACTTTATGTGTTAGGATATATTGTTTCATGATTCCCATCTTTGTTTTTGGTTTGGATAAAGCTGAATTATTTTTCAGCCATACACTTGTTTTGTAAAATGAATTACTATGATCTTCATCTTTTAAAGCAGACCAGTATATGTTCATGTTATCTTCACTTATTTTATTTTTCTGCTTTGAGTCCTGCGATGATATCGATTGTTTCATCCTGGATGTCTCCTATGTTGTTAGGGTTTTTAATCTTCATTGAACCCGGGCTTGTTTCAAGCTTTGAGATACAATCTCTCAATTTTTCTCGTGCCCTGCTAAGTCTGGATTTAATTGCCGAGATGCTTTTCTCTTTTTGAATTATGTAAATCTCTTCTATTGAAAATCCGCCTAGTTCGTATAATAATACTGCAGAACGCTCTTTAGATTTTAAAGTTGATAATGCTTTTAAGAGCAGATCTTTTTGATCATTTTTTTGAGTCTCAATGAATATTTCAGGTAATTCAATGTCGTCCGACGATACAAATTTTTTCCGGAATTTATTTCTTTTTGAGTTATAAAATTCTCTGGTTATTATAGTAAAAAACCATGAACGGAATTTTGAATCATCCCTCAATGAACTAAAGTTTTCAAGACCTTTCAATAAAGATTCCTGTAACAGATCTTTCGATTCGTCCCGGTTACCTTTACTTAACCCGGTGCAATAATTAACTGCATCTGAGTAATGTGGCTCCAGGTATGTAATGAATTTGTCAGTATCGCGATACATTTAACCGGTTAATGTATTAATTCGAATTTACTTATTAGACGTAACTTAACTCTATAAAGTCGCAATAAAAAACTAATTTTTCACAAATGTAAGAAATTTCCTACTAGAGATTTCAACCTTGCGGAAAAAGTTAAATATAACTATTGATATAACAGGCATATGGATATCTCAGAATTAATCTCTATAGATTTAATTTACAAATATACATATATTAAGTGGTGTCATTTTTAAAAATATTTTCAAAAAGAGTTTGTGGGGATAAACTTCTGGTTTATCCCTTTTCACATTCCTAATAATTAAATCTTTTAAAATTAAATACTAATCATGAAAAAGTTATTTCTGATTCTGCCGGTATTGCTCATCGGATTTTTCATTTTCACAGCGCAGGATTTTCCTTCACGTGACAGTGAAAAATGGGATGATCCGGCAATGACGAAGTTGTATATGACAGGTGAGACTTATGCACCGCTGCCAACTTTGCCAAATGATTTCGTTTTTACAACTGAACCAAGATATTATCAAACGGATGCCGGTCCTTTAGTTGTAAATCCAAGTTTTAGACCTTATCCTACAACTAATACAACTCAAAGTGAGGTTATTATTGTTAGAAATCCGGTTAACCAGCAAATTATGTGGGCATCAGCTAATATGTATTATCCGGCCGGTGGCTTCATTTCAGAAGGTGTTTATGTGACAACTAACGGTGGAACTAGCTGGTTTGGTAATGATACTTTATTAGGTGCTCCTATTGGTGGACATGGCGGTGACCCTGCTCCGACAATTGACAAGGACGGAAGATTTCTAATTACACATTTAGGAAGCGGAATTGGAGCGAATTATTCTACAAATAATGGTCTAACCTGGTCTAATACATTTCAGATCATTAGCGGTTCACAGGATAAAAATTTATCTAATACAGATGATGTTCCAGGGAGTCCATATTATGGAAGAAGTTATACAGTATGGACTGACTTTCGTACAACCGTTAAGCCAATTCTTGTTTCATATACATCAAATGGAGGAGTAAGCTGGTCTTCAGCGCAGGCGATTAATAATCCTCCTTCACCTTATACAACTTCACAGGGATGTGATGTTGTTGTTGGTCCGGGTGGGGTTGTTTATGTTACCTGGAGAGACCACGGTTCGTCACCTTTTACAGGTGTTAGGGTTGGACTTGGTAAATCTACAAACGGTGGTGTCAACTGGACAGTACAGGACAATGCCTTTACAATGAATGGTGTCAGAAGCTCCAGTTTTGGATCTTATGGAATCAGGGTACCTGATTTTCCGAGAATTGATGTTGATAAATCCGGTGGACCAAGAAACGGCTGGGTATATATCGTAACCAATGAAGTTAATCTTTCACCCGCCGGTTCGGATGCTGATATCGTTATGAATGTATCATCCGATGGCGGTACAACCTGGACAAGATCAAGAGTTAACCAGGATCCCTTAAATAATGGTAAGCTGCAGTTTTTCCCGGCTGTCGATGTGGATGATAACGGGGGAGTAAATGTGGTTTATTACAACAATAAAAATACAGCTTCCGATTCAGCGGAAGTGTTTGTAGCGCGTTCCGTTGATGGCGGTGCTACATGGAGTGAGATTCTAGTTAGTGACCATCGATTCCGACCCAGAGCAATCTCAGGACTAGCCGGAGGTTACCAGGGTGACTATATTGGTATAGTTACTGCTAATAATAAAATTTGGCCCGTTTGGATGGACAATTCGACCGGAATTTATCAATTATGGACTGCTTCAATCGAACTTGGTCCGGCAATCAGTCACGTTCCTTTGGTCGACACAGAAAATCTTTCTGGTCCTTATACCATCAATGCTGTAATTACTCCTGCTGGATCACCAATTGATCCTGCTGAGACAAAAGTTTTCTGGTCTAGAAACGGGGCGCCCATTACAAATAGTGTAAGTATGATAAATTCCGGCGGTAATAACTGGACAGCTAATATACCCGGTAACGGCTCACCTGCAGAATATAGATATTATATAACAACAGAAGATAATCTAAACAGAACAGCAACTAATCCGCCGGGTGCACCGGGAAGTTTCCATTCGTTCCTGGCTACTCCCGATACTGCTAACCCGGTTATCGTGCACAGTCCGCTTGGACAATTACCACTTTCAGGATGGCCTGCTACAGTTGGTTGTGAAGTAACAGATAATATCGGAGTTGATTCGGTTTACGTAAGATGGAAGATAAATACCGGAGGAACAGTAAAGCATTTCATGCTTCCAAATACAGGCGGTAACAATTATTCAGCAATGTTTAATTCTACTCCTCCTGAAATAAATAGCGATGATACTGTATACTATCGAATTTATGCTATTGATAATGCTATCAGTGCAAATCTGGATTCAACTGCACAATATGCAATTACTTTCCTAAATAAATTCTTCATTGAAGAGTTTCCGACTACATCATTTAATACTGCGAACTGGGCAACGATTACCGCTGTACAGATTATTGATGAGTCCGGAGTTGCAACAGGAACTTTCCCACATCCTGTGCCATCTGAGCCATTCTTTTTGAGTGTGAAAAATACTACAGCAATGCTTGAATCACAGGTTTTTGATTTAAGTTCATTCTATAATGCTTTCTTGAGCATGCACGAAAGTGAGCATGACCTGGAAACCGGAGAAAGGGTACATCTGGAATATTTTGATAATACAAATAACTGGACTTCACTTCATATCTTTGATGGTACGAATAACGGTTTTGGTACATTCGAACCTTTTGACTCAGTATCATTCACAATTCCGGCGAATGGTCTGCATGCAGGATTTAAATTCAGATACAGAGGTGAAGGTCTTGAATCAACTGATGAATGGTTCTTTGATAATATCTGCATACTTGGGGATATGGTTACTAATATTTCCGGTAACGGTTCGATCCCTGAAAGGTACTCTCTTGAGCAGAATTATCCAAACCCTTTCAATCCATCGACAAAGATCAATTTCAGCATTCCGAAACAATCCTTTGTCACATTAAAGATTTATGACATTACCGGAAGAGAAGTTGCAAGACTCCTTAATTCAGAGATAAATGCAGGTTCTTATTCAGTTGATTTCAACGGAACAAGATTATCTAGCGGAGTGTATTTTTACAGACTCGAGGCCGGGGATTTTGTTCAGACCAAACGTATGATGCTTATTAAATAGATAAATAAATATTTGTTTGACTTTAAAAAGAGGGTGATTTTCACCCTCTTTTTTTTAGCCAAAATATTCAATGTCTTGTAATTATTTCCAATAAAGGGTATTATTGGAAATGTTAATTTTCCCCATATAACAAATTAATTTAAAGATGAAGAAAATTTTACTTCTTGTTTTGCTGGTTTTCAGCTGGCAGAATCTCCATTCTCAAAATGTTGAAATCTCAGAGAGATTAAAACAGAGAATGGAATCTCTTAATCCGATCGAATATTCAAAAGTCCTAGTTATGCTAAACGACCAGGTAGATGTACCTGCGCTTGATGCATATTTATATCAGATAAATGCCGATAATAAATTAAGAGCTAAAACAGTCATTACAGCCCTGATGGAAAAAGCTCAAAACACTCAGGGACCAATATTATCATATCTTGAGTCACAAAAAAGTATTGGTAAGGTTAGACAAATAATGTCCTTCTGGATTACTAACACGGTTATGGTTGAAGCAACTCCCGATGTCATCATTGCGCTTTCTCAAAGAAATGATGTAGGAGTTATGGATATCGACGCTCAACTCGATTATGACCGTCCTACAAAGATTGAACCGGAATCGGATAATCCGGCAAGTGTTGAAAATGGTTTAAAAGTTATAAATGCTCACTTGTTATGGCAGATGGGCATTACCGGTGCTGGACGTCTTGTAATGGGTGATGATACCGGAGTAGATGCAACACACCCTGCTTTAATGCAAAAATGGCGTGGTAACTCCGTTCCTTGGTATCACGCTTGGATTGACCCTAATGGAGGTACCTCCAATCCTAATGATTGTGACGGCCATGGTACTCATACAGTTGGAACTATGTGTGGAAGAGCTACCAATGATACGATCGGAGTTGCAATTAATGCAGAATGGATTGCGGCAAAAACGATTTGCGGAGGTAATTCAACAAGTAATCACATGGTTTCGTGGCAGTGGGCAATGAATCCTGACAGTAATGTTAACACAATTAATGATATGCCGGATGCTATTGGTAACTCCTGGTGGGATCCGGGTATCTCAAACGAGTGTTCGAGTGTTTATGTTGGAATGCTTAACTCTATGGAAGCTGCTGGAATTGCTATTGTTTTTTCATGCGGAAATTCAGGTCCTGGTGCTTCTACTATAACACGTCCGAAGAACATTAATACTAATCCTGTAAATGCTTTCGCGGTTGGTAATATTAATGGTAATGTTTCTTTCCCATGGCCGATCAATAACGGGTCTTCAAGAGGACCTTCTATTTGTGGTGGGACAGGAACTTTGCTCATTAAACCTGAAGTTTGTGCTCCCGGTACAAGTGTAAGATCTTCCGTTCCCGGTGGGGGGTATTCAAATTTTACCGGTACATCTATGGCTTGCCCTCACGTGGTTGGAGCAGTTGCTTTATTAAAATCTGCTTTTCCTAATAAAACAGGTAAACAGATTTTGGAAGTTCTTCACAGTACGGCAAGAGACCTTGGAACTCCGGGAGAAGATAATACTTATGGAAATGGAGTAATTGACGTTTTTGCTGCTTACCAGCAGTTAGCATCTCAAACCGGGGGAACTACAAATAATTATGCGGCATCATTCCCAACACCGGGCGATAATGCTAACTACATTTCTATTCCTCACCAGCCAAGTATGGTCGGTTTTGGAAACAATATCACTATTGAAGGTTGGATCAATATCGGAAGTACAACTACCGCAAATACAATTATTAATAAAGGTGGAAGTTCATTCGATTATCAGCCGGGTGTTAATAGGTCAACTGCAAATCCATTTTTCAGAGCACAGGGAACTATCGTTGTTGCAAATACCATTGTAATTCCTGCAGGTGTTTGGAAACACATTGCTGTTACTTATGATGGAACCACCGTTAGATTTTATATAGATGGGGTTGAAAGCTTTTCACAGGTACAGGCTCTCACTTTTGGTTCATCAACTAATGAAATGCGATTAGGCAGGGGAGGTAATGATCCTGTCTCCGGTATGCTTGATGAAGTTAGATTATGGAGTGTTGCCAGGACACAGCAGCAGATAGATTCTACAAAATGTCTGAAATACCCTTCAACATTTGGTTCTTCAGCGGGATTAAAGGCTGTTTGGCATTTAGACAGTTCATATGTCGACTCTGTGAGTGGTTACAACGGCACCGCTACATCGGCAAATGTAGGTTTCGATACCTCATCACTTCCATGTGTAGTAACAAATATTAGCGGTACAGGTAACACGTTACCGGATAATTTCTTATTAAAACAAAATTATCCTAACCCGTTTAATCCCACTACTAAAATTGCATTTGAAATCCCAAAACAGGCTTTTGTATCATTGAAGATTTATGATATCGCAGGTAGGGAAGTGGCTGATCTTGTTAATGGAGAAATTAACGCCGGTTCATATATAGCGGAGTTCAACGGTTCAAGCTTATCAAGTGGTATATATTTCTATACTTTGCGAGCAGGTGATTTTGTACAAACAAAACGTATGGTACTAATTAAGTAATCGTATTTAAAATTATCTAAAAGGGGGTGTCAAAAGCCCCCTTTTAGTTATTAAAATATTAGGCACATGTTTAAAAGAATTGTGTCATATATTTTTTTTGTTTTCTTCCCCTTGTATATATTCTCGGGGTTTAAAAGTTCATCTACTGAAACTACTGCATTTTATTTCTATAAAGGCAAACCATTTTACCTTAATTTAAAAAACGATCTACTTTTTGTAAAACTAAGATCACAATTATCCGGCAGCCAGCTGGAAGAATTGTTATTGCGATATGATTTTGTCAATTCTGTAGAAAAGCACAGTTTATTAGATAATAAATTGTTTATTAAACTGAGTGAATCTTTTGATCAAACCGGACTGAATCACGTCATACAAATGTTAAAGCTAAATAATGAGATTGCAAATGTGTCCCCGGTTTTTTCACCCGATAATGGAAAAACTCTGATAGGTGTGGAAGATGAGGTACTGGTTCAATTTAAAGAAGGTATTTCCGATTCAGATAGAATTAACTTTTTACGCTCTAAAAATTGCACGGTAGAAATGCAATTAGATCTCAGTGGTGGTAAATCATATTTGTTGAAAGTTAATCGTGAAGATTATGTACTACATGTTGCAAATGAAGTATTTCATAGTGGGTTAGTTAATTGGGCTGAACCAAATCTATATTACACAAATGTGTTGTGTTATTTACCTAATGACCCCTTTGTTAATGAACAATGGTCTATTCTGAATACCGGGAGTAATATACCTGGGAATGTGAGTGGAGTTTCGGATTGTGACATGGATATTGATAGCGCATGGATGCAGGGTAGAGGCAGTAGCAATGTAATTGTGGCTATTAGTGATACCGGAATAGATACATTACATGAAGATATTTCGCCGAATTTGATTCCGGGGAGCGGATATAATTTTATCCATAATATTCCCGGAGCATTTGACGACGGCAATCACGGGACGGCCGTGACCGGAATAATCGCAGCAGCATCGGATAACGGTATCGGTGTTTCAGGAATAGCACCACGTTGTAAGCTGTTCCCAGTTAAATGGTTGAACTCATCCGGGAGTGGTAATTTTGCAGGGGCAGTAAATGCAACAATTTACTCTTACCAAAATGGTGCGTGGATAATTAATAATTCATGGGGATTTACGGGTGGTGCAAGTTCAGCTCTTGACCAGGCGATAACTGATGCAGTTACAATTGGAAGAAATGGAAAGGGTACTCTTTTCATTGTCGGTGCAGGGAATGAAAATTCTGCACTACGATATCCTGCAAATTCCCATCTTGACGTAATTTCCGTGGGTTCGATCAGTCCTTGTAATGAAAGAAAGAAACCCTCCAGCTGCGACGGTGAACTTTGGGGTTCGAATTACGGGAATAATCTTCACGTTGTAGTTCCTGGAGTAAAGATATACACAACTGACAGGAGTGGAAATGCGGGCTACTCGTCTGATGATTATTTCCCATATTTTACGGGAACATCCAGTGCAACACCTCATGTTTCGGGTGTATGTGCTTTGATTTTATCTATTGACTCTACTTTAAGATGGGATTCTGTAAGAGCAAGAATTACAAGATTTTCTGAGAAGAGGGGAGTTTATAATTACACACTGCCGGGACCCTTGGGAACAGGACAGTGGTTTCATGAGATGGGTTATGGACTCGTTAACGCAAACAGGTCTATCCAGTACACAATTGACCAATTAGGCCCGCATATTGACATTGAATTCCATAAAGATACAGAGGATCTCTCAGGTCCGTATAATATTAATTGTATTGTAAGTCCAACAGGCTCACCTATTAATCCATCTTCTGTAGAACTATTCTGGTCCAAAGATAATTCAAAGTGGTATTCTGTCAGTATGTCAGATTTAAATGATTCGGCATGGACTGCGGATATCCCGGGGGATGGTTTACCCGGAATTTATAAATATTATGTTTCTGCCTCGGATGATTTAAACAGAACGATAACTCATCCTTTTACCGCCCCAATTGATTTTCACTCATTCAAAGCTGATTACGATACCATTCCACCTGAAATAGTACACACTCCCATTGGATTAATGGCACACGCATACTGGCCGCCACGAGTCGAAGCCAAAGCTACGGATTATTTTGGAATTGATTCGGTATATGTGTTATGGAAAGTAAAGTCTAATGGCACTATTAATAGATTTGAGTTAAATTTGAATGAGTCCGGAAATTATGAAGGATATTTTGGCAGTAACCCGGGAGTGATTTCCAGTGATACTGTTTACTATACTATATTCGCAAAAGATAAATCAGTTAATGGAAATCATAATTTCACTGAACAGTTTGCAATTACATTTTATGAGAGAACAGTTGTATTTTTTGATGAATTTAAATCTAATTTATTTGATACTTTGAATTGGGCTGACACTTTCTATGTTGATATAGTTGACTCAAATGGTGTTTATCTTCCACCTTTTGAATATGAAGTGCCTTCAGTTCCCTATTTTATTAAATTTAAATATCCTTACTCCCGTCTTATTTCACAAAATATTAATCTCAGTACATTTGATATAGCATACCTCTCAATTTTTCATTCACAAATTTACACCAATGCAAATCATCAGATAAAAGTAGATTATTATTCAGGAAGTGGGGAATGGGAATTATTGAAGCGGTTTGAAACTAATGGAGAACCATATAGAGTCCCTTTTGATTCTGTATGTATAGAGATACCCCCTGATGGTCTGCATTCGGATTTTAAAATCAGATTTAATGCAGTTCAATTGAATTCCTTTAATTCTGAGTTTTATTTTGATAACATAATGATCTTTGGAGGTACTTTTACAGGTGTGGAGCAGGTATCCGGTGAGATTCCATTAAAATTTTCTCTTGAACAGAATTATCCAAATCCCTTCAATCCCGTTACGAGGATAGAATTCAAAATCCCGAAAGAATCATTTGTGAAGCTTAGGATTTATGATTTACTAGGAAGAGAAATCGTATCTTTAATAAACTCAGAATATGAAGCCGGTACATACTCTATTGATTTCAATGCTGTAAATTATCCATCTGGAGTCTATTTTTATAGATTTGAAGCCGGAGATTTTGTACAAACAAAACGTATGGTACTAATTAAGTAACAGGTTGAATTATTAATTTGTATTAGTTAGATTATAATAAGTTTTAAGAGTAAGGGTAACCACATTTTGTGGTTACCCATTTTTTTTTCAATTTTAGGGGTAAAAATGAAGAAGTTTCTACTCATTCTAACGGCAGTGTTGGGGGCATATTTACTTTTTACAGGACAATCGAATCCGGAAAGAAATAATGATATTCCTTATCCAGAGCGAACATCTGACGGAAAGCGCATCTACGAAATGAGAGGGGGCGGTGGCATTGTTGCCGTTAATCCAAGCTTTAAAGTTTTTGAAAGTTCTAACAGACAGCTCCGGTCGATGGAAATAGTCACACATCCTACAAATCCTAATAATTTATTCATCTCTTCAATTACAAGTGCCGGAATAGGCTCATATGGTTCAACTAATGGTGGATTTACCTGGTACGGTTCGGATATTTTAACAGGACAAACGAGTTATACCGGACTTTCTAAACCTTATATATCAAATAACGGTACAATTTTCCTATCTCTGTTTGGTGATATGGTCAAGTCCTCAAACAATGGTATTTCATGGGTATATGCTTCAGACCCTCCAACATTTGGTGATAATGCGATTGGGATAGATAATAATCCTTCGAGTCCTTACTTCGGAAGATTGTATCTCGTTGGACGATATACTCAGGACGATGCTTATGGT
>CALGOI010000198.1 GCA_937959065.1 uncultured Ignavibacteriota bacterium
ATCCCTATCGAATCGAACGATGACGCAAATGCCGTTAGCCCGAAACGGGATATCCTTCCGTAAGTCGCTTTAAGTCCCGATACACCGCAAAAGGATGCCGGCTGTCTTATCGAACCGCCTGTCTCAGAGCCAAGCGATACCAGGCACATGCCCGCCGCAACCGATACAGCGCTGCCGCCGGATGAACCTCCGGGAACCCTCGTCTTATCGACCGGGTTCTTTACCGGACCGAAGTAAGAGTTCTCGTTCGATGAGCCCATCGCGAATTCATCACAATTGACCTTACCGATAATTATCGCGTCTTCTTCTTTTAATCTCTTTATTACTGTGGCATCGTAAAGTGCGGTGAAGTTCTCGAGTATCTTCGAACCGCATGTATGGCGTTTGTCCTTAATAGAGATGACATCCTTGATCGAAATTACCAGCCCGGCGAGTTTCCCCGCTTCGCCGGATTTGATCTTCCCGTCTATCTCTGCTGCCTGTTTCCTCGCGTCTTCATCGAAGACCGTGATGAATACATTAAGGTCTTCCTGCTCCTTTATCCTTTCCAGGTAATGCTCCACGAGCTGAACGCAGGTGAGCGTGCCGGCATTTAGTCCGGATCGTATTTCTTTGAGATTGGATGGGATTGTCATCGGGTTATGAAAAGTAATGTCGTTCTTTTGTTAAAAATGCCGCAGCAGGCATAAAAACCCGGCGGCAAAATTATAAAACCTATTTATTACAAATTTACTTTGGAGTAGTTGGATTCTTTTCCTCTGATGAATTCTTTATGTCCTTTTCTATCTCTGTAGTCGCCTTCTTGAATTCCTTTACACCTTTTCCTAATCCCTGCATAAGTTCCGGGATCTTTTTTGCTCCGAATAACACAAGTATCACTATCGCGATAAGTATTATTTCAGGTGTGCCTAAACCAAACATATTAATTCTCCTTAAAAAGTTTATAAAACCGACTCGGCTATGCTCTGCAATATGCCTCTGCCGTCGGTATTACCGAGTATTGCATCGGAAGCCCTCTCAGGGTGGGGCATCATACCCATTACATTCTTGTTCTTATTCTGTATGCCCGCGATGTCAGCTAATGAACCGTTCGGGTTATCATTATAAGTAAACAAAATTTGGTCATTCTCATTCATTTCGTCAAGTGTTTCTTTACTGCATAAAAAATTTCCCTCGCCGTGCGCTATAGGTATTTTTATCTCGTCACCCTTATTATAGTACTTCGTGAATATGCTGTTGTTATTCACAACGTTAAGTGAGACAGTCGAACAGATGAATTGCAGGTTAGCGTTTTTGATAAGCACGCCGGGAAGCAATCCCGCCTCGCACAATATCTGGAAACCGTTGCAGATCCCAACTACTACCCCGCCGTTATTGGCAAACCGTATTACGTCTCTCATAATATTAGAGAACCGTGCGATCGAACCGCCGCGAAGATAATCGCCGTATGAAAAACCGCCCGGCAAAATTATAATGCTTCTGTCACCGACTCCGCTGTCCTTGTGCCAGAGAAATTTTGTATCTACTTTCAATATGTCATTGAATACATAGTACGCGTCGTGGTCGCAGTTAGACCCCGGGAATACAACTATGCCTACTTTTGCTTTGCTCATTTTATGCCTCTCCGTTCTTCATAATTTCAAATGTATAGTCTTCCATCACTGGATTTGCAAGCAGTTTTTGGCATGCTTCGTCAGTGATCTTTCTAGCTTCCTCTTCGTTAGCTGCGTCTATCTTCAGCTCGATGCTTTTCCCGATCCTGGTATCCAGTATGGAATCAAATCCCAGCGATTTCAGCGAATGCTCGATTGCCTTACCCTGCGGATCGAGTATTGATTTTCTGAGAGATATGGTTACTTTTGCTTTGTACATTACTAAATTTTATACCCTAAAATAAATGGTTTATAGAACAATTGTAAGTCTAATTAAATGTCAAATGTAAAAGGTCAAACGTGAAACGGGTATCATAAAAACATTGCTTTAATTTGCAAAATCTGACCGTGAGGCAGGAGCGGATTATTGCTTTTTAAATGATTGTTTTTGAGCCGGTGGTTTGGTTTTATGGATTTTTTCATATTTGATTTTATATGTGTTTAAAAAAATTTTGTGTTTGGTCCGAGAAACGGGTTTGTAAAAACAGGTGTTTTATGACAGCCACGAATTTTACGATTTTTTTAGC
>CALGOI010000199.1 GCA_937959065.1 uncultured Ignavibacteriota bacterium
CAGCTTAAGCATAAGGTCGATGATCTGTGCCTGGATAGTCACATCCAATGCTGTTGTAGGCTCATCTGCGATGAGAAGCGCGGGATTACATGCCAGTGCCATTGCTATCATGACACGCTGTCTCATACCTCCGCTGAACTGGTGCGGGTAATCCCTCATCCTTTTTTCAGGGCTGGGGATTCCAACCTGTGCCATCATTTCTATTGCTTTCTTCTCGGCTTCTTCTTTCTCGAGTTTCTGGTGCCTTACTATTACCTCGACAATCTGGTCACCAATTTTCATAACCGGATTGAGAGATGTCAGCGGCTCCTGGAATATCATTGTTATCTCGTTTCCCCTGTAATCCTGCATATCGTCATAAGACAGTTTAAGAAGATTCGTTCCCTTAAATATAATCTCACCGCCGACGATCTTACCAGGTGGATCAGGAATAAGCCGGAGGATTGAGTTAGCTGTAACGGATTTACCCGAACCTGACTCTCCAACTATTCCAAGTACTTCATTTTCGTAAATATCAAAACTGACATCGTCCACTGCTTTAGCGGCAACTTTGCCTTTTAGTTTTTTGTCAGGAATAATCTTGTCGGCTGCCTGTGTTTCAAGGTTTTTATCGCTATCTTCGACAAAGAAATAGGTTTTCAGATTTTTGACTTCTACAAGTTTTTTACGAGACATTTATATTATAATGAATTTCCGTTAACGTTTTTAGAATTATCTTAATCTTGAATAAACTTTTGGATCGAATGCTTCACGTATGGCTTCACCGATAAATACAATTGCAAGCAATGTTAAAAACAATGCTGCGACCGGTGTTGTAAGAAGCCACCATTTGGTTATATCAGACAGACCCTGGTTCATAAGCTCACCCCAGCTCGGTGTTGGAGGCGGAAGACCAAATCCCAGATAGTCGAGCGCAACGAGTGAATTAATATTAGCAACAATAGCGAATGGCAGGAATGATATGATTGGCACAAGAGAGTTTGGAAGAACATGCTTTAGTATGATAACCCTGTTCTTAGCACCCATAGAGACTGCTGCCTGCACATATTCACGGGATTTCTCACGGTAAAATTCACCCCGTATATAATAAGTGATACTCATCCAGCCAAATAGCGTTAAAATTACTGCCAGAATAATAAAATTAGGCTGAACGATAGAGCTGATGATAATTATCAGATAAAAGAAAGGGAGGGTTGACCATATTTCAATGGCTCTTTGACCTATGATATCCACTTTTCCCGCGTAGTAACCGAGTAAAGCCCCTATCAGTACACCTATAAGATAGCTGAGAGCGGATAAAACTATTGCAAACTATATGGATATATTTAAGCCGTACATCAGACGCGCGAGAACATCCCGCCCCCGGTTGTCCGTGCCGGCGAAGTGTGTCCAGCTTGGTTCTGTTGGAGGATATCCCTCTATCTCATCGAGCAGGTTTTCGTTTGGGCCGTAAGGATATAGCGGCATTAAAACCCAGTTATCGCCTCCCTGCTGTTCAAATTGTTGCTTTAGCAGCCTGTAGTTAGCTTCCCCGGGAACATCCTGTCCGAATGTCTCGGAAGGATAGAAATTGAAAATCGGGTAATAAGTCTCCCCGTTATAAGATACAATAAGCGCGTTTCGGTTTATCAGTAGAGGCAGCGCGAATGATATCAAATACGCGAATAATATTATAAGAAATGAGTAATAACCACGCTTTATTGTCTTAAACTTTTTCCAGCGTTTTTTAAGAATAGAAACCGATACCTCGGAATTCTTTTTATCTTCTTCGGCTTTCACGTCAAGCATAGTTGCGTCGCTTGGAGTGGGAGTCAGAATGACTGATTCATCCTCGACCGGATCATGCTTTTCTATTTTATCGTGTGGTTTAAACTCGTCGGAGTTATTATTTTCCGGATCGTCTACCA
>CALGOI010000200.1 GCA_937959065.1 uncultured Ignavibacteriota bacterium
ACGTCAGTTCATGGGACCTGAATAACAAGCGGGTAACATTATACGGCAACTCAAATTCAACTCCGGTTTGGGATTTCTTCGTGAGTCCAAATACTGGTCAGAACAATATTGCAGTTTCTGATACCGGCGGTGTTATTGCAACTGGTTCGTATCATAATATTTATTTGCTTACAAACAGCAGTAATACACCATTCTTTAATTATGACCTTACTATGCTTCCTGATACAGGCATAGCAGGACCGCTAGACATTACCAGCAGAGGTGATTTTCTTATTGCTTGCGCATCGAGATCGGATTCCAGCACAATATTCGGATTTAACAGCGGGTCGAATGTACCTGTATGGAGTTTTAAGGTAGTTCCCACAGTGAGCACGGGTTTAATACAGGGAGTACGGATATCGGGTAATGATTCGGTAGTTATAGTTAATACATATGGCGAATATCTTGTATTCAGAAAGAATACCGGTCAGTTACTGGGCAGAGGTTTGATAAATCCGGCAAGTCCGACATCCGGAACGCAGAGTCCACAGGGCATCAGCGGTGACGGAAGTATTATAGCAACGATCAACTACAGAGGGTTTGTGAGGGTATATGAATGGAACGGAAGTGCGTATGTATTTCAATGGCAACACCAGGAACCGCCGGGCTCGTTTTATAATTGGATGTATGCAGTTGATATCACACATAATGGTGATTTTATAGCAGTGGGTACGTTGAATTTCATTACCGCTAGTTCATACGACGGCAAAGTTAAAGTATTTCATTCAACGAATTCCACTCCGGTATGGACATTTTCCGGGGCAGGTGACGAAATAAGCAACGTTTCTTTTAGTAAAAGCGGAAATATATTGAGCGCGTCTTCTTACGGAAGCATTGGCAATTCGACCGATGATCTTTATATATTTAAGACGTTCTCAGGAAATGTACCACTTTATTCACTAAATACACCCGGATCACTTTACTGGGCTCACACGTCTGACGACGGAACAACGGTAACCTCCGGCGGTAAAGCAATCCACGCCAGATCATTCGGTAACGGCGGCATCTATTATAACATTCTGGTAGATACAAACGACGTACCAGTATCAATTACACATAATTCGGGAGAAACACCCGGCAGCTATAAACTGCATCAAAATTATCCGAATCCGTTTAACCCATCGACAGATATAAGATTCGATGTACCAAAAAGTTCGAATGTGCTGCTGACAGTCTATAACGGACTGGGACAGGAAGTAGAACAGCTGGTCAAGGGAGAGTTGAACGCCGGATCATACACATACAGCTTTAATGCATCGAGCCATCCGAGCGGATTATACTTTTATA
>CALGOI010000201.1 GCA_937959065.1 uncultured Ignavibacteriota bacterium
CGGAAATAAATATCGGAACTATTGTGTCATAACCCTGTCCATATATTCTAATATCTACCGGAAGCTGGAACGACGGAGTAAGCGTATCCTGCTTTTGTACCTGTTTAAGGTTAAAGCTGACCTGCTTTTTGTCTTCGTCGTAAGAATGAGCTACTTCAAACTCCGGATACCCCGCTTTCCAGATCCATTGGTAAAACATCCATTCGTGGCTGGTTGGCTTTGGCCCGGGCTCAGTACGGTAATTATATATCTTATCTACCGCGTCGATCAAACCCTGAGTCTCTACGGTCTTGAATTCGTTGTCTTTCAGGAAAGTGCTTATCGACAGGTCGAACAAAGAATCACCCAGCACGTGACGGAAAGAATTAATTACTACTGAACCTTTGTCATATATATTCTCTGTCACACTGCCAAATCCAGCCCAGATGGGAAGACGCTTCTTCGTAGAGTCGTACTTCATAGCGTCGTCGCTGTTACGAAGAATGTAATAGTCGTACTCATCTTTACCTTTATAATGTTCGTTCCAGATGGCTGCGCTGTATGTAGCGAAACTTTCATTCAGCCAGAGCTCCGACCAGTTACGGCAGGTAATAAGGTCTCCCCACCACTGGTGCCCGAGTTCGTGCGCAATGAGATTATCGGCTCCGTAATCGTCCTCTATCTCCGGTGAGTAATAAACCCTCTCATTTAGTACGGTAGCAGTTGTGTTTTCCATGCCGCCATGAATATATTCGTTAACGATAACCTGTTTGTAATTAGCCCAGGGATAGCGGTACCCGAACCTGTCATTGAACATCCTCATCATTTCACCGGTATTACGCGCGGCATATTCGCCGATGTCGCGCTTGTTCTTGTCCACGTAAGTCATAACCTCGATACCGTCTGCTTCGTCTTTAATTATGTCCCACTCACCCACTCCAAGCATAATGAGATAAGTCGAGTGCGGCTGATCCTGGACCCCGTGTTATGTGATGCCGCCGGTCGCGCCGGGGGACGCGTATGATGACTCCAGGTAGCCGTTGGAGATGGTGGTGAACTTTGAATCCACAGTGATGAACATTTCCGTCGTTGTTTTATCATTGGGATAATCGTAAACGGGTATCCAGTACCTATTATTTTCGCTCTGCCCCTGTGTCCATATCTGGTAAGGCAGCGACGGATTGAGTTCGGTCGGGTACACAAAATACAATCCTCTCTGTGGTACGCATGTATATTTTACGGTATAGCTGAATGTATCGGTTGTGTTCATTGGCTCAGGTGTATATATTGTAATCTTTTTACCATCATAATCATATTTCAAAGGGATATCCAGCACCATAATGCTTTCGATATCGAATGCCACCGCGTCGACTTCGAATGATGTCATTCCGTCTTTAAGCGGCACGATCTTAGTTGTTACGTCCCCTATCACCATTTTTTTATCCCAGTCGAAGCTTACATTCATTGAAATGTGCCGGACATCATAAGTACGGATCCTTTCGGGCTCGGGAATCGATTGAGCCAGGCAATTCGACGTTAAAATTGCAAGAAATATGAGGGTGTAGATCTTCATAATGCTATGATTTTATATTGCTTTCAATCAAAGCTTAACTTCGTATAATAATTAATTTAAGAGTTTAAAATCAGTGAATAAAGACAGATTTACTTAGTTTGTAATGTTTGTAAAGTTTTATCAAGTTCGTAAAGGTTTTAAAGATTTTTAATAGAGTTAGATTTTCAGGAATTTATAAAATTTTTGTGTTTAGTCCCAAAATCAGGATTGTAAATACAGGAGTTTCCGGGACAAAAGTTTTTTTGGAATTTGAATTTTCCGCTTACAGAAAAACAAATAGTTAGAACGGACTGAAAGCACTGGTCCAGAAAGTTCAAAATAACTATGTGAGAAAACAGGTTAGAGTTAAAAGAGTTTGTAGAGTTCATAGAGTTATGAAGTTTTTTGAACTATGGCAGATTAATTTTAATACGCTTTAAAATAATTATATGTCAAGAATATTGAAATGCAAATAGGGTTATATGCGTATATATCACCGATGCCAGATAAGTATTGTAATTTGAATTATATATTTTGTAATAAATTTTCCCATGTTCCAATGTAAAATTCCATTAAATTTAATTTTACCTCTTTACATTATAAACTAAAATCCTTACAATATAATTGTATACCCCCTTTTAGCGTACTCCCGTATAAAATTAAATCATTCACGTGATGAAGCTGTCAATTATTATATTGATGGGTTTCATAATGGCAATTACTCACCGGGAAACCTCCGCACAATCGACACAGTCGACACAATCGAATGAAGCTAACTCTGTTTCAGAGGGAGGGGAAGTACAGCCCAAATCAATCATCATAGAAAAAGATACAAAGATTACAAAAGAATTAACCGTTTCAACCGATGAGGAAAAGGGATTTCTTCACTACCGGGATCAAATGACAAGCACTCTTAGTGAGACATTAAAGAAAAGGGAGGTAAAGGAAGAGTTCAGTTTTAACCCTATAAGATCGATAAACGGAAACATAAAGTTCGGGGGATTCTATGATAATAAGGTCGACCTTTACTTTGCTCCTCAAATGTATATAAAGCCATTCGACTGGATCGGTATATACGCGATAAGGCACAAGCACGTTTACATCCCCATAGAAGAAATAAAAGAAAACATTAAACCGCTTGCAATAGAGACAGCGGGGCTGGTGGTGATAGAGAACGTGGTTAATTATTTCACGCTGAATGACAAGCTTATCAATGGTATATTAAACTTCGCGTTAAAGAACGGATTTCCATTTCTTATGCAGTCACTGTAAGACGAGAATAAAAAGCTCCCGAAATGGGAGTATTATTATTGCTCGGTTGGAATAAGATTTTAATCTTTACTGCTCGAGAATTTTAGCCGGGAACCAGCCTGCCTCAAGTGAAGTAACAAAGAATTTCTTGATGTGCACCTTTACCGGTGAAACCGGTGTATATGTCTGGAACTCAGGCATTTTATCCAGGATTGTCTGACGGACCCTTGCATCCTCATCATCACTCAATATCTCCACAGTTCCATATCCCTGCAGGAAATCTTTCATAGCATCATTTTGTGAAATCACAATAGCTACATCTTTATTTACTTCCAGATTAGCCATCGATTTACCGTGCTTTTCGAGTAACAGGTAAATGTCCAATCCTTCAGTGCCAAAATACGCGCCTAATATCCAGGGCGAGTATTCACCACCGGTGGTAGCCACCATAATAGCAGCATTTTCGGAAAAAATCTTCTCGATTTTCTCTCTTATCTGTTCCTGTTCATTTTGTACAGCTTCCATTTTTAAAAATAATTTTAAATTTATAAAACGTCTTTAATTCTTTTTATTGCTTCTTTGATGTTATCTCTTGAATTGGCATAGGAAAATCTCAGGTAGCCCTCGCCGTATTTACCAAAAGCTGTACCGGAAAGGGCTGCAACATTTGCGTTGTATAACAGGTGGTCATTCAGTTCAGCTGACTTATACCCGGTTTTTGAAATGTTAGGAAAAGCATAGAATGCACCTTTTGGCGTGATGCATGAAAACCCGGGAATAGAGTTAAGCCCTTCAACAAGTATATCTCTTCTCGCGAGGAATTCAGTTCTCATTTCGTCTACAGCATCCTGCGGTCCTTCTAGCGCTTCGATACACGCTTTCTGAACGAATGCATTTGTACAGGAGTTTATGTTAGTCATAAGGCTTGAGATCTTTGGGTCAAGCTCCTTATTCATCACACCGTATCCTGCTCTCCAGCCGGTCATAGAGTAGTATTTTGAAAAGCCATCGAGTATAATAGTTCTTTCTTTAAAGCCGGGAATTTGTGTAATACTGAAATGCTCTCCTTCAAAAATCAGGCGGCTGTAAATCTCATCGCTGAGTACGATTATCTCAGTATCTTTTATAATCTCGGCTATTGCCTGAATGTCCTCCTTAGTAAGAATTCCGCCGGTTGGATTCTGCGGGGTATTTATAATTAACAACTTTGTCTTGTTGCTGATAAGATCTTCAAGCTTCTTAGGGTCGAAAGCAAATCCCCTCTCTTCTTCAAGTTTGATAGGCACCGGAGTCCCGCCTACGAAATTGATCATCGATTCATAGATCGGGAAACCCGGATTCGGATAAATAACTTCGTCGCCTTTGTCCACAAGCGCAAGGATCACGAAGAACATTATGGGTTTAGCGCCGGGGGTTACAACTACTTCATCCGCATCGAATTCAACCCCGCGG
>CALGOI010000202.1 GCA_937959065.1 uncultured Ignavibacteriota bacterium
GAACCAGGAAAGCCAGGAAAGCCTTTTCTTTGTGGCAAATCTACACGCAAGCACCGTAAGGATGGACCCAAAAGTTCTTCACTCCCTTACTCTTGATACCGTTGCATGGCTTTTGACCGTTGGAGTGAATCCGGACATATCCGTAATCTTTGTGCAATCGATGATACCGGCTCATAGTGAGATTTGCTGGATTTTGAATAACTATACAACAATGGGTGAGCTTGGGAAAATGACGCAATACAAAGATAAGTCTCAAAAACTCGGCAATGATGGACAATTCGTCGGTTTATTTGATTACCCTGTTTTGATGGCTGGTGATATCATTTTATACGATGCTGACGAGGTTCCTGTTGGTGATGACCAAAAACAGCATGTCGAACTGACAAGGAACATTGTAAACAGATTTAATAACGCCCATGGCGAAACATTTAAGATGCCTGCACCGACATTTGCAAAAGATATGTCACGTATAATGAGTCTCAGTGACCCTGAAAGTAAAATGGGTAAAACCGAATCACCCGAAGGAAATGTTTATTTAAACGAAACAAGGGACCAAATAATTAAAAAATTCAAAAGAGCGGTAACTGATTCAGATAATAAAGTCGTGTTTAACAAGGAAGAAAAGCCTGCAATTAGCAACCTGCTCAGCATATACTCAGGTTTTGCGGACAGATCCATTCCTGAGATTGAGAAGGAGTATGAAGGTGAAGGATATGGTAAATTTAAGACGGATTTAGGTGAATTAGTGGCTGATAAAATCGGCGAACTTCAACCTGAATTTCAGCGTTTTAGAAGTAATGAAGAGGAATTAATGAAGGTTATTTCAGAAGGCAATTCCAAGGCTTCTGCCATTGCTGATGCTAAGGTAAACGAAGTAAAAACAAAACTTGGGTTGCTATGATGTACCTTGAATTCAATTGTTTTAATGACATAATTTTATTTAATTATCACACTAAATATCACTTCGATAATATAAGCAGTCCTATAGAAGCTCATTTACCAATTTTGAATTTTTCAGGGTATCCCATTGGGGCGAAACTTTTTACGTTAAATTGCACTAAAACAATATAAAACGGGATTAATTAATTAATCTCTCATATATTTATTGGGGCTTTTTAAAACAATGTTTATATTAATTTGAAGTCAGGATAAGTAAAGAAAAATTGGCTAAGCAAGACGCAAAAGATAAGCAAATTCAGGAGTCGTTAAAAAAATCGGGCGAAATCCCCCGCCATATAGCTATTACTATGGATGGTAATGGCAGATGGGCACAGTCAAAAGGATATTCTCGAAACAAAGGGCACAGGGAAGGTGTTCATTCTGTAAGGGATACCGTCGAAGCCTGCGGTCAATTAGGTGTTGATTATCTGACTCTTTATACATTTTCGACAGAAAACTGGAAAAGACCTGAGTCAGAAGTAACATTACTTATGAAGCTACTTATAAGAGCTTTAAAAGATGAGACAGATAATCTTCATAAAAACAATGTAAGGTTTATGTGCACAGGCGATCTGCAAAAATTGCCTGAGGATGTTTTACACGAACTTTTAGATGCAATTGAAAAGACGAAAAATAATGACGGATTGACGTTGAATCTGGCTTTGAGCTATAGCGGAAGATGGGACATCACAAACGCAGCAAAAAGTATTGCACAAGATGTTATCGACGGGAAAATAACCCCACAGGATATTAATGAAGGATTGTTTTCGAACTATCTGGCTTTAAAAAATATTCCCGATCCTGATCTGCTAATCAGAACAGGGGGCGATTACCGAATCAGTAATTTTCTTCTATGGCAGGCTGCTTATTCAGAGTTATACTTTGAAAAAGATTTTTGGCCGGATTTCAGAAGAAACCTTTTATACAAAGCAATCATCGAATACCAGAACAGGGAAAGAAGGTATGGATTGATAAGCGAACAAATAAACGATATTAGAGATAAACACTCGCAAGAAACAAAAATTCTGATCAAAGAATATGAAAATGATAAATTTGCCAAATAGGATTATTGTAATAATACTCTTTGCAATTGTACTATTACCTATTAAGTCAAATGCACAGCAGGACGGACCCCAGACATACCGTATTGTCAGTATAACAACAACCGGAAACCAGCTTTATGATTCCAGGACAATAGTTAATTATTCCGGTCTGGCTTTAGGCGACGAAATTGCTGTTCCATCTGACGAATCCCGGGAGGCAATCCGTAAATTATGGAATTTGGGCTTGTTTTCAGACATAAGTCTTCTAATTGATAAAGTCGTGGGTAATGAAGCTTATCTGGTAATCGATGTAAAAGAACTTCCAAGAGTCGAGTCTGTTGTTATAAAAGGGAACAGGGAAATGTCAACTGATGATCTCAAAGCAAGAGTAAATATCGTTCCCGGTGAAGTAGTTACACCTCAGACCCTAAAAGATATTGAGTATAACTTAAAAAAATATTACGAACAAGAAGGATATGCTTTAGCTGAAATATCAGTAGATCAATTACTATCGGGAAGCAATGAGGCAAGAATTAGAATAACGGTAAATGAAGGTAAAGAATTAAGCGTCAACAGGATACGATTCAAAGGAAACAAATCTATTTCTTCGGATGATTTAAAAGGCGCAATGGATAATACTTCTGAGGGAGTGTGGTGGCAATTTTGGCAGAGTAATTCTTTTGATAAGCAAAAGTTTAAAGATGATTTAAAACTCATTGAAGCTTACTATAAAGAAAGAGGATATAAAGATGCGCGGGTAACAGATTACAGACTTGATGTGAGTCCAAACAAAGAGGATTTGACAATAACAATTGATGTTGACGAAGGTCAAAAATACAAATTGAATAGCGTAAAATTTGCCGGCAACGAAGTTTATAAAGACTCGCTTTTATATGCAAGGCTTGATTTGAAAAAAGGCGATGTTTATAACGGAAGGAAACTACAGGAAAACCTATATGGTAATGAAAGTGAAACTGATATAAGCTCACTATACCTGGATAGAGGATATCTTGCATTCAATGCTGAAGTTGAAGAAAAGGTTGTAGATGGGAATAAAGTTGATCTAACTATCAATATTACTGAGAATAACCAGTTCAGAATAGGATTGGTAAGTTTTGAAGGTAATGAAAAGACAAAGGATAAAGTTTTAAGACGCGAAGTATATTCAATACCCGGTGATTATTTCACAAAGACCAGCATCAAAAGAAGTCTTCAGCAGATCAATGCATTGAATTACTTTAATCCTGAGGCGTTAAATCAACAAATAATTCCTTCTAACGATTCAACGGTAAATATAACTTATATTGTTGAGGAAAGATCATCAGATCAGTTTAATGCATCTGTCGGCTATAGTGCCAGTTTCGGTTTTACAGGAGCTATTGGATTAACTTTTAACAACTTTGATATTGCAAGACCTTTCTCCGGTGGTGCCGGACAAATATTAAACTTTAACTGGCAATTTGGTGAATCAGGAACATACAGAACATTCTCAATAGGCTTTACAGAACCATGGCTATATGGCTCTCCAACTTTACTTGGTGTAAGCGCTTTTGATACAAGAACTAATTACAACTCCATAGACATACAGGAAACCGGCGGTTATATTAATATTGGACGCAGGTTTAAATTTCCGGATGATTATTTCAGAGGGGACTGGACGATTAAGTTCCAAAGAACAGATACAAAAAGCGGTGCGGGAATTTATGTAGAAGGTGTGAGATCCCAATTTAGCTTAAGACAGACAATAACACGTTCAACTGTATTTGATCCGGTTTTTCCTACTTCAGGGACCAGAGTAGCTAATTCAACAGAGCTGGCAACCGGTGATATTATCGGTAATATTGGTTTCATAAAAAACATCTTTACTGCAGAAACATACTCAAAGATTTTCAGGGAGAGCAATCTTACACTTTATTCCAACTTTAATTTTTCATTTATAAACTCTACAACTGCTGATGGGTATCTACCTCCTAACGAAGTATTTTACATGGGAGGTAATGGGTTGACCTACAATACAATAGCTTTAAGAGGATACGATGACAGAAATGTTGGACCTCAAAATTCATCAGGTACTCCATTAGGTGGTAATGTAGCATTAAAATACGGACTTGAATTAAGGTATCCACTCTCTCTCGACCCTCTACCGGTTTTTATGCTGGGGTTTGCCGAGGCAGGTAACGTTTGGAGCAGTTTCCGAAAAACAAACCCGTTTAATCTTAGAAGATCAGTTGGTTTTGGCTTGAGATTACTCTTACCAGCAGTAGGTATGATCGGATTTGATGTTGGTTATGGTTTGGACAGGGAAGCAGTTGACGGGGAACCACCCGAATGGTTATTCCACTTCCAGTTTGGAAGAGGTTTCTAAAACAAATTATTATAAAACTTATAAGGAGAAATTTTTTGAAAAATCTATCTGGAAAAGCAATATTATTATTTGCTATATTAATTACTTCGTTTGGAGCAAACAGCTTAAATGCTCAGGTGAATGTTGGATTTGTTGACAGTGAAGTAATTATAAAACAGCTGCCTGAGGCGCAGCAAGTACAAAAAGAACTCGAGGCCTTACAAAAACTATATCTAGATACTATTACAGCAAAGGAAAATGAGCTTAAAGAAAAAGCCGAAGCCTTTCAAACCAAGTATCAACAGGCACAGTCAGATATTCAGAACGGTGTCATTACTTCACAGGAGCAAATAGATGCAATTCAAAATGAACTTGAAGTGATGCAAAATGAATTAAGGACATTAGATGAAGGTCTCACTGTATACAGACAAAAAATTCAGAATGATCTTATTAAGAAACAAGGTGAATTATTCGAGCCGGTAAAAGACAAAATTACCAGGACTATCGAAAGTGTTGCAAAAGAAATGAAGATCAACTTTGTATTTGATAAAGCAGATGGTACATTACTTTATGGTGATAAAAAATTTGATATTACATTCAAAGTATTGGACAAACTAAAATAGGCGGTATAAACTTAAGTTTAAAGAAAATCTATGAAAATCATCAAGATAAATGCATATATATTTAGCTTAATTGTATTGTTTTCTGCAAGTTCATCGGTCTCTGCCCAAACAAAAGTTGGGTACATAGATTCCAAGAGGATTGTTGAATCCATGCAGGAGACACAGGATGCAAAATCCCGTCTTGATAATCTTGTTTCCCAGTGGCAGTCAGAATTAACGCAATTACAGGACAGCCTGAAAATAATGAAGGATGATTATGAAAATAAAAAATTGATCCTGACAGATCAGCTTAAATCTCAAATTGAACAGGATATCAAAACACTATCAACAGAAATTGAGAATTTTAAGATACAGAAGTTTGGTGAGAATGGAGAATATTTTCAGAAGCAAGTTGAATTTATGAAACCTGTGCACGATAAAATATTTTCTGCAATACAACAGGTTGCACGTGAAGAAGATTTTGATTATGTTTTTGATAGAAGCAGTGAAA
>CALGOI010000203.1 GCA_937959065.1 uncultured Ignavibacteriota bacterium
GCTATTTTACCATTTATTCTTTCCTGATACAAAGCTTCTCCGTAAACTGCGAATCCCTCGTTAAGCCAGATGTTCTCCCAGTTAGCGCATGTGATTTTGTCTCCGAACCATTGATGAGTCAACTCATGAACCATTATATTTACATAAAATGCACCCATGGATGAAATAGTCTGGTGTTCCATCCCTGCAAATATCCCAAACTCCGCGTGACCGTATTTCTCGTTAATAAATGGATACTCACCAAAATAATCCGACATCACCTGTAGCATTTGTGGGGTCTCATCGAGCAGGCTCTTTAATTGAGGAAAATTTTGAGGATAGATATAGTCTATGACCAACATCGAATCAGAAGGGGAGTATTTGAAATAATTTGTATATACCGAATAATCTGCGATCGCAAGTGAGATTAGGTAAGGCGCAATGGGATAGCGTGATTTCCATTTGAATGTCTTTGTACCGTTTCCATTATTAATCTCCTCCTCCAGAACACCATTTGATACACCCGTAAGATTATCAGCAATAGTAATCCATACGTCGGACGAATCCGCCTTATCGGAAGGATTATCCTTATTAGGAAACCAGGTCTTTGCGCCATAGGGTTCACTCAGTGTCCATATAGCCGGAACGCCTAGATTTTCTCCAAACACAAAGCTCCCCAATCCCGTTACGTCGGGTACACCGTGGTAAGTGATTGTCAATGAAACACTTTCTCCAACAGGAACATTTTCCGGTAATGTAATGAACAACTTATCATCAGATTGAGAGTAGGCCAATGTTTCATCCAATTTTTTTATAGAATCGATCACCATGTTATCCTCGAAGTCTAAAAAGAATGAGCTTAAGATATTTCGTGTGATAAAATTAACTGTTACTGTTCCGTTAAGAAGATCCGGTGTAGTTGTGATCTTCAAATCCAATTTATAATAAGTAACGTCGATTGTGGAGTCTCCGGGGTAATCAAAATTATTTAACCCATTTCCATTATAATATTTAATCTTGGAATATGAACAAAGATGCGGTTCTTCATCAGCAGGACCGGAGTATGCTGACCCCGCTGATATGAGAATTATTAAAATTAAAACTATTATCTCAGTTATTTTCAATTATTCGCTCTTTTTGATCTTATGTATCCATAGAATTCGGATATTACCATCCCGGATACCATTATAACAGCACCGATTATTTGGTCAAATGCAAGCGTCTCGTTAATAATCAGATAAGCTGCAAACACTGCAAAAACCAGCTCCATGCTGTAAATTATACCCGCTTTTACAGGTGAAGTATACCCCTGGTACCTGTTTATTATGATCCATGCTATCAGAGTACAGACAATTGCTGTATACAGCAAGTAAATTATTCCCGCTGTATCATAAATTATAAAAAAATCATCTGTAATTGCAATTTCATAAGTTGTCATCGAAATAAACCCGAACACTGTCATCACCAGGAACTGTCCAAGCACAAGAGCTTTATAATCAGCTCCTTTTTGGTTTAAGAATTTATCCAGGTAAACAATGTGTATCGCAAAGAATAACGCGCATATCAGGGTAAAGAAATCACCAATGTTGAAATTCGAATATTGAACCTGTGTCAAGAATATAAGGCCGATAGTTACTAATATAACACCGGTAATGTTTTCTGCACGGGGTACTTTCTTTATGATAAAATATTGTATGAATGGTAATATAACAACATAAGTACCGGTAATGAAAGCTGACTTCTGGGCTGTGGTTATAACCAGCCCTATCGTCTGGGTTATAAATCCAATATATACGAAGATGCCCAGTATTAATCCGTATTTCAGGTCAATCCATTTAATATTTTTGAATATTTTTGGATATATAAGCATGAATAGCAACAGTTTTATCCCGAAACGTATGAATACAAATGCGTGAGGTGAAATAAAATTAAGAGTGATCTTTATTAATGGAAAGGACAATCCCCAGTTGAATGCGACAAATAGAAGAAGCAGCTCAGCTTTGAGTCTTATTTTATCTTTTTGCTCCAATCAAAGTCCGAACTTTGATTTGTAGATTATCGCAAATGATATCACAAACCAAAGTACGCTGTTTATGATTATTGGCAGGTCTTTTGTAACTATCTGAGTGGGGCTTTCACCCAGGTTCTTTTTGTGGATGAGATACATATAACGGAATATACCGTAAATAACAAAAGGTGTGGTGTAAATAAGATTATCCGAATGGAATGTCTCGATTGTTTTTTCGGATACTGTGTATAGTGCGTATGAAATTATAGTTCCTGTTGCAGCAATCGTATTCATCTGGTCTGTGAAAGGAATAGAATATTGCTCTAGTACTTTTCTCTGCTTTGTCAGACTATCCTGTTCTGATTGTGAAAGTTCTGCACGGCGTTTTGATATACCAAGGAAAAGTGAAATAAAAATCGTTGTAAGTATCATCCAGCTGGATAATGGTACATCTATTGCAAACGCACCGGCCGCCACCCTGATCATAAATCCGAATGAAATGAAGAATACATCTAGCAGTACAACGTTCTTTACGAAATATGTGTAAAGAATATTAATTACAAAGTATAACCCAATTGCAACATTGAATTTCCAGTTGAGGAATGTGCATATAAATACTGCTAATGCGAATATAAAAATAAAAATAATTCTTGCTTCATTTATCGAAACATCACCGGATGCAATCGGACGGAATCGCTTTTTCTTATGTGCTCTGTCGGCTTCTACATCGCTTATATCATTAATAATATATACACAGCTCGATATCAAACAAAATGCAATGAAAGCTTCAATGTTTACAAATAATACGCCGAGGTTGGTTAGAAGACCGGAAAATAAAATGGATGCAAAAAGAAAAAGGTTCTTTATCCACTGTTTTGGTCTTAATAGCTGTATTATTTTAAGGATTTTCACTTTTCGCTTTCCGGGTAATGGATTTTATATACTTTCATCTCTTCTCCTCCGCAAATGGTATTGTCTTCTAATATTGCAGAGCGAACATATTCAAATCTATCGCCGTACTTTGCTAAGAAAGGCTCAAACCATGTATCATATATTATAACATAACTTACATTATTATTTTTTAAAAGATAATAAGTAGAGTCGAGATTATCCTGCCATTGATATGTTCTATATCTTAATATCTCAGGGGATACCAGTCCTGCCATATCTACAACTTTATTTTTCGTGATAAACGTTATCGCGCCAATATCATTCAATGCAATTGTCTCATCTTTCCCGACATTCTGATCTACCCAGTGAGCAAGTGTTACCTGCTGGTCATTTATATTCTGGGTATTCATCCCTATAGCCCTTGCATATACAGCGTAATACAATAACGAAAAACCTACAATCAATATCAAGGCAAGGCGGCTTAAAGCGAAGTCCTTAAGCTTTCTGTTCTTCAATTTATCCGATAAAGAAAAGTATATATAAAAAGCAGCAAAGTTTATCAATGGCAATAATGGCATGATATACCTGCCATGATGTCTCCAGTTCGGTACGAAAAGTGAACTAATTGCCGGAAGCAAAAAGATCCAAAGAAAAATTAAATTAACACTTCTGAATTCGTAAAAAAACTTCTTCCTTAAATTTATTATGTAATATACTATCCCTGCGAGATACAGCAGAGTTATAATAAAATTATCTCTGAATAAGAATGTAAATGTAACCTCCAGGTACTTCTTGCTGGGAATAAAATCATTTAACCTGCCGCCCTGCCCTCTGAATGTAGTTGGGAGGAAGTGTTCACTGGTAAAGTGTGAAAATACAAAATACGGAGTGGTTATAATTATAAATATTACTATCCCGAAGCTGAGAGGTAGTATTACTTTATTAAAATTCTTTTCCTTGATCGAATTTACAACAACGTCAATTACATACAATCCGAATAATAAAAAACTCTCGGGTCTGGTTACTGATGCTAGAGCAAACAGTAGAGAGGGGATCAGAGTAAATCTTTTCTGTTCCAAATTAATTATATGAGCATATATTCCGCCTATACACAGGAATGTAAACAAAGTAGTTTCCATTCCCGATAATCCGGCCCATGCCAATCTACCCGTTAATACTGTTACTATAGCGACAAATAATGATATAGTGCCCGCTTCATTTTTAGTCGATGCTTTTCTGGAAAATATCTCGAGAGATAATCTGTAAATGAATAAACAGCTGAGCAGGTGAAATATGGCTGATAGGAATACTGAGTTAAAAATATAATTACCGGATATGAAGCTGAATGCCGCAAGTAATACTACCCACAACGGGGATGTACTTCCTGCTACAGGTTGTCCAATGTTATAATGGAAAAAGTATCCGCTGGCGAAGTTCTCCGCGAAGCGGAAATGTATCCAGCTGTCATCGAGTGGTACGCCCATCTGACCACCGGTATAGATGTATTCTACTATTAAATAAAAAGCGTACGTAAATACGCACGCTCCTATTATATATAAGTAATTTTTATCCTTCAATTTCTTAGAATACTGCTTGTTCTTCGTATATTCCGAATGGCTCTTTTAATTCGGTACACATTTCTTCAAGTGTCACATACTTGCGAGCACAATCCAGTACTCTTGGCATTAGGTTCGTTCCATCATCAGCAGATTTTCGTAGCTCCTTAAGTGCATTCTTAACATCTTCCTGGTTACGCGATGCCTTTAATTCTTTAACCCTCTTGATCTGTCTTTCCTCGACTTCTTTTGAGATATAAAGAATAGGTATCTCAATCTGCTCATCCTCTTCTATGAACTCGTTTACACCAACTACTATCTTTTCCTTCTTATCCAGTTCCTGCTGATACTGGTATGCGGCATCTGCTATTTCCCTCTGGAAGAAACCGTTTTCTATACAAGCTATCACACCGCCCTGCTTATCGATTAAATCAAAATATCTTTCTGCTTCAGCTTCTATATCATCGGTAAGTTTTTCTACATAGTAGCTGCCTCCTAATGGGTCGGCTACATTTGCAACCCCATGTTCATAAGCAATGATCTGCTGGGTTCTTAAAGCGATTTTAACTGCCTTATCAGAAGGAAGTGCTAACGTTTCATCCATAGAGTTAGTATGAAGTGACTGTGTGCCTCCAAGTACTCCTGCTAATGCTTCGATTGCAGTCCTTACGATATTATTTTCAGGCTGCTGAGCAGTCAGTGAACAACCGGCTGTCTGAGTATGAAATCTCAGTTTCCATGATTTTTCACTCTTTGCGCCATACTTATTCTTCATTCTCTTGGCATATATTCTTCTCGCTGCTCTGAATTTTGCTATCTCCTCGAAGAAATCGAGATGTGAATTAAAGAAGTGAGATATTCTCGGAGCAAATGCATCAACGTCCATTCCTCTTTCTATACATGCTTCGATGTAAGCGAAACCATCCGCGAGTGTAAACGCCAGCTCCTGCGCCGCAGTAGAACCGGCTTCACGAATATGATAACCGCTGACGCTCACCGGATTGAATTGAGGTACTTCATTTGTACAATACTCTATCATATCTACGATGATCCTCATGGATTCATTTGGAGGATAGATATACTCTTTCTGCGCTATGTACTCTTTTAAAATATCGTTTTGAAGTGTCCCTCTTAATTGATCGAACGGAACTCCCTGTTTTTCAGCAACTGCAAGGTAATATGCGAATATCATTATGGCAGGGGAGTTGATCGTCAT
>CALGOI010000204.1 GCA_937959065.1 uncultured Ignavibacteriota bacterium
TTGAGTTCGAAGCTTGCCGGGGTTTTGGATTTCATTATGTGGTATTCGATACCGGATAGTTTATCCGAGTAGTTATCGTAAACGGCAAAGAAATAAAAATCATCAGTTGGTGTTCTTAGAGCGTCCAGCTGCTCATCATCGAGGGTGATATTCAGAATAACGTTGTTTCCTTCATTCTCAAGCATGAAGTCGTTGAAACGTCTGAACAGGTTGTCAGTTTCTTCTGTTGGAGTGCCGACATAACCGGAGAATTCCGGAACGCCGTCCTGCGCGAAGGCAGTGAGGGAGATAAAGGTTAACAGGATTGCTAAAAAAGTTTTCATAGTTCATTTTTTAATCCCCTCTTGAGAGGGGTGGATTTCGTCCCGTCTTAGGGACGAAAGACGGGGTGTGTAAAATTACTTATATTGTTTTATACAATCATTTATATATAAAAGGACACCATTTATATTTTTCTTAATATCATTATCATAGATTCTTATAATTCTTAATCCAATATCTTCCAGATATTTTTGTCTGATTTTATCTTTAGTTCCTTTATATGTGTGACTTTCGCCATCAATTTCAATAACCAGACTTAAATCGGCACAGTAGAAATCCACAATATATTTATCTATGGGTTTTTGTCTGTGGAAGTCATACCCCAATTTTTTTCTTTTCAATTCATTCCATAATAATACTTCAGATAGTTTACTGTTATTTCGAAGATGTTTTGCGAGGTTTTTTAGTTTAGGATTATATCTGATTAATTTTGTATGATCCATAAGGTTAACACACCCCGTCTGAGTCTGCGGCTCAGACACACCTCTCAAGAGGGGATTTTCCAAGTGCCTTTTTATTATTATTAAAGGTGGTTGAAAAATTGTATTCAATTTAATAACATGCCCCCGTCTTTTATAATGGGACAAATATAACAAACCCCGTCTTTTATATAACACACCCCGTCTGAAGCTACGCTTCAGCCACCCCTCTCAAGAGGGGATTTTTTAGTGCATAGAGTCAGATAGAGTAATTGTTAGTGGCTAAAGCAAAATATTTTGTTTAACGTCCCACCAATAATATAATTTTCATAATAGGTTTGTTACGTTCCCAAACCGGAGTTTGGGAACGAGTTTCTAATTTTGGTAAACTTATTCTTCTTCTTCGGCGCGGAGTTTTTCGAGTACGGAGAAGTCTTCGAGGGTTGTTACGTCACCTTTTACTTCACCGCTTTGCGCGAGTTCACGGAGAAGTCTACGCATGATCTTACCACTCCTTGTTTTTGGAAGCGCATCGGTAAAGCGAATATCGTCAGGTCTTGCAAGCGCGCCTATTTCTTTCACCACCCATTGTTTCAATTCGTCTTTCAGTGCATCATTCGGAACGTTATCACCTTCAAGAGTGACAAAAGCGCATATTGAATTACCTTTGATCTCATCCGGTTTACCGACGACTGCTGATTCCGCGACCTTAGGATGCGCAACCAGGGCGGACTCTACTTCAGCTGTTCCAAGCCTGTGTCCGCTTACATTCAATACGTCGTCGACGCGACCCATTACCCAGAAGTATCCGTCCTTGTCGCACCTTGCTCCGTCACCGGTGAAATAGTATCCGGGGAATTCCGACCAATACTGCTGTTTGTAACGTTTATCATCGCCGTAGATTGTTCTGAGCATAGACGGCCATGGAGTCCTCATAATAAGGAATCCACCTGCCCCTTTAGGAACCTCTTTACCGTTCTTATCGACGACTTCCGGTTTTATTCCGAAGAACGGGAAAGTAGCTGAACCGGGTTTACATGGAGTTGCTCCCGGTAAAGGTGAAATCATAATAGCGCCGGTTTCAGTCTGCCACCAGGTGTCCACGATAGGACATTTTTTGTTACCGATCTTATTGTAGTACCACATCCACGCTTCAGGATTAATAGGTTCACCTACTGTTCCAAGAACACGCAATGAACTAAGATCTTTACCTTTAAGCCATTTCTCTCCCCACTTGATAAATGCGCGGATAGCAGTAGGTGCTGTATAGAAAATGCTCACTTTGTATTTATCCACGATATGCCAGAAGCGGTCGGGGTTTGGATAGTTAGGAGCCCCTTCGTAGATCACAACAGTTGCTCCGTTCTGCATTGGTCCGTATGTTACGTAGCTGTGTCCGGTTACCCAGCCGACATCGGCCGTGCACCAATAAACGTCCTGGTCTTTGAGATCAAAAATATATTTCGTAGTAAGATAGGTTTGTACCGAATAGCCACCCGTTGTGTGAAGAATCCCTTTCGGTTTACCGGTAGTTCCGCTGGTATAGAGAATGTATAGCGGATGTTCCGAATCCAGTTCAGCCGGCTTACAATACTCGTCAGCATTTTTCATCTGCTCGTAATACCATACATCCCTCCCCTCCTGCATTTTCACTTTATTACCGCACCTATTTACCACTATTACTTTTTTAATAGTCGGGCAATTGATGAGGGCTTCATCTACATTTGCTTTAAGTTCGATAGTGGTACCTCTCCTGAAGCCGCCGTCCGCAGTAATGACCATTTTAGCTTTAGCATCGTTGATCCTGTCGATGAGAGCCTGCGCAGAAAATCCGCCGAACACTATTGAATGCACAGCACCAATTCGTGTACAGGCAAGCATCGCAATAACCGACTCAGGTATCATAGGCAGATATATGCAAACCCTGTCGCCTTTCTTGATACCGTTCTTTTTGAGAACGTTAGCAAATTTATTGACTTCTATATAAAGCTGATGATATGTGTAAGTTTTCGTGTCGCCCGGTTCACCCTCGAAGAAAAGCGCGACTTTATTCCGTCGGTGAGTATCGAGGTGCCTGTCCAGGCAGTTATAAGACATGTTGAGTTTACCACCCACGAACCATTTAGAATGAGGGGCTTTCCACTCGAGTACTTTATTCCATTTTTTAAACCAGTCGAGTTCACCTGCGGCTTTGGCCCAAAATTTCTGAGGATGTTTAATCGACTCGTTATACATTTTCTTGTATTGAGCCATTGAAGAAACGTAAGCATCCTTTGAAAATTCAGTAGATGGTTTAAATAAACGTTTTTCCTGGGACAATGAAGTTATCTTTTGCGCTGCCTGAGCAGAATTATTTTCTGTTTTCTTAATGGTTTTGCGTGTGGTTTTACTCATATGAGAGGATAATTTGTTGTCAAAAGTAAAAACTAATAAATTTGCGGTGAAAAATGTAGGAAGAACGAGGGAGATTATTTATAATTATGTTCTATATTACACACCCCGTCTGAGGCTACGCCTCAGCCACCCCTCTCAAGAGGGGATTTTTAGGGCATAGAGTTAGAGAGTGCTTGTTAGTTTTCAAAAATACCGCAGCCGTCAACTTTAATTAGATTATTATTTTCGTCAAATTGAAAATAGAAAGTGTAAACTAACCCACGCATAGACCAATTACCTGGTGGTCCGTATTCAGTTTCCACAAACTCAACATACAATTCATTATTAACTATTTTAGAAAAGTAGATATAAAATTTTGAAGCCGGATCAACAGATAATTTTGAAAGTTTACTTTTTTTCTTCAATCTTCTTCCAATCTCTATTTTATTTATGTTAGTATCCAGATAATAATATTCAGAATTTATAAATTCTTCATCTGATTCTACTTCATTTAAATAATCTAAAAATTTGATATAATCATCAACTACACTAAACATACCCAAATATTCAGGATAATTTCTTTGTATAAAAATCTCAAACTTTTTTGAATTCTGCATGTAATTAAAAGCCTTGAGATATTTTACGTCAATAGAGTCGCTGTTAGCTTCGGAATAACAAATAACTATAATTATTAATATTAATAAAATTTTCTTAAATTAATTAAAGTAAATTTTGAAGAAATATCTTCTACCCCGTTTTTCAAAGTTTGAAAAACAACACAGTATCTTTCAGAGAGTTCTATCAATTTGTCAATTTTTTCTTTTTCTTCATCCGTTTCAATATCGAATAGCAGCCGGATATTTTTAAACCCGACCGGAACATCCTTACTAACCGCAAGAGTACCTCTGAAATCGAGGTCTCCTTCGGCTTTTATAACAGCTTTCCTGTATTCAATACCCATCGACAAAGAAACAGCTTTGAAAGTAACCCCGGCACATGCGACAAGCGATTCAAGAAGCATGTCGCCTGAGCATGCCTCAGATCCGTCTCCTCCCGCAGCCGGATGCAGACCTGATACCACATTCCCAGCAAATGTTTCAACGCTGCAATTCAAGTCTTCCTTACTGATTGTACCAACAGCGTGGTGGGTAATAATCGCTGATTCGGGATCTTCCTTGTATTTGTTTTTGAGCGGAGCCTGTTTAGCTCTTAGTTCTTCTTTATTCATATTTTAAGTTTTGTAAAAATACCAATTCCAACTTTTTTAAAAAATACTACATTTAAACTCCACTTGTTGCATTTTTAAATCATTTTCGGCATTTTGTACGAAGTAATTTTACTAAAAATTACGCTGGTTTAAAACTGCATTTAAATCAAAGGGAGAATAAACAAATGAAGAAACTCTTCAAAATCGGAGGGATAGTTATAGCCGTGCTGTTCCTCATTCTTGTAGGAGTATATGCGTATGTAATGACAGCATTTCCTAAATACGACCCCGCTCCGGAGCTAACCATCGAGGCAACCCCGGAAATGATAGCCAGAGGCAAGTACCTTGCCGAAACGTCATTCAGCTGTATAGACTGCCATTCAATCCGGGACGCAGAAAAATTCACCATGCCGCTTGTACCGGGCACTGAAGGACAGGGAGGAATGGATATGGGCGAAGGAGCAGGATTTATACCTGCCGCTAACATAACTCCGGATGTAGAAACGGGAATCGGCGGATGGACGGATGGAGAGATATTCAGAGCAATCACTGTAGGTGTAGATAAAGACGGAGAGCCATTAGCACCGATGATGCCATACGGGTTATTCAGAGAAGCAGATAGTACAGATATAATAGCAGTCATTGCCTACCTTAAGACTTTAAAACCCATTCATAATAAAGTACCTGAAAAGGATCTCAACTTCCCTTTAAACATCATATTCAGAACAGTTCAGCAGCCAACTGCATTCAAACAAAAACCGGATGAAAGCGACAGACTGGCAACAGGTCAATACCTTGCCATGCCATGTATTTTCTGTCATACACCTCAAGAGCAGGGAGTTATGTTCGAAGACAGCTTATTAGCGGGAGGGGTTCCTTTTATGCTTCCGGGAGGCGGATTCAGTGTATCGGCAAATATTACACCTGACAAAGAGACAGGGATTGGTCAATGGACAAAGGAGATGTTCATAAAGAGGTTTAAAGACGCTACTAAACCAGAAATGCATACAGCTGCCCCAATTGGTTCATATAATACAGTAATGCCCTGGTCATTTTACGGACAGATGACAGAGGAGGATCTCGGAGCGATATATGATTTCATAATGACAACAAGGCCGATTAAACATACAGTGGAGAGATATGTACCTCCAAAGGGACCAACCACAAGCAGATAGTCAAAAGCCCCTCGATTTGATTTAAATCGGGGGCTTTTTTTATTCTGATTTTGAAACCAAAAAATATTATTTTCGTATCACAATCGAACATTGGCTCCAACCAATACTTCAGCGTGCATCCGCACGCCGATATTTAACTAACAAATTATAAAATAAATACTTAACCCGATGAAAAAATTCGTTAAAATCGGGGGAATAGTTATTGGTGTGCTGTTTTTAGCAGTGGTTGGAGCTGCAGCATATTTCATGACACAATTCCCCAAAGAACAGCCCACCCCGGAGCTTGTAATTGAGCCGACGGCTGAATTGGTAGAGCGAGGTAAATACCTGGCTAATACATCATTTGCATGTATCGACTGTCATTCCATGAGAGACCCAAATAAGTTTTCAATGCCAATTGTTCCCGGAACTGAAGGCATGGGGGGAATGGATATTGGTGAAGGCGCGGGATTCATTCCGGCAAAGAATATTACTCCTGATATAGAAACCGGTATAGGAAGCTGGACTGACGGCGAGATATTCAGAGCAATAACAATGGGAATCCGCAAAGACGGTTCACACCTTACACCTAATATGCCTTATTTAATGTTCAGGAACGCAGACAGTACGGATATAATTGCAATCATTGCATATTTGAAGACATTAAAACCGATACGAAATGAAGTTCCCGAAAGGAAAGTGAACTTCCCTTTAAGTTTCATTTTCCGGACATTACCAACGGGACCTGATTTTAAGCCACTTGATAAGAACAACCCTATGGCAGTAGGCCAATACATGAGCCAGATATGCGGTGCATGTCACACTCCGAATGAGGGGGGCGAATTCAAGATGGACGAAATGTTCTCCGGCGGAGTAGAATTCCCAATGCCATTAGGCGGTACGGTAAGAACGGCAAACATAACACCTGATATGGAGACAGGAATAGGAACCTGGACTAAGGAAATGTTCATAAAAAGATTTAAGGATGGCACAGATCCGAAGAACCATTATCCGGTAAAGCCAGGTGAGTATAACACAATTATGCCATGGGAATTTTTCGGAATGCTTACCGAGGAAGACCTTGGCGCTATATATGATTATTTAAGAACTGTACCCCCGGTAAAAAAGCGGGTGGAGAAATTCACGCCATCACAGATACCTCCGAGTACGAGGAAATAGATTAGAGTTGATGAACCCTAAAAACGAAATCCCTCTTACATTAGTTCAGGTAAGGGGGATTTTTCGTTATTCATTTAATATCTCCCCTATATTGACTATTTTACTTAATATTTCATTAATAAACAGCTTAAATGTCAAAAATTGCATTCGTATTTCCCGGACAGGGTTCACAGCAGGTTGGAATGGGTAAGGATTTGTATAGTAACAGCAACCTTGCCGTAGAATTGTATAATAAAGCAAACGAGATATCCGGTCTGGATATAAGCGAGATATCATTCGACGGACCGGCGGATATTTTAAAAGAAACTCAATATACACAACCCGCATTATTCGTTCATTCTTATGTATTGACCCGGTTAATAGGTGACAAAGTTAAAGCGGACTACGCAGCCGGACATTCCCTTGGCGAATACACGGCATATGCATACGGAGAAGCGTTTGATTTCGAAACGGGAATGAAACTGGTAACAAGAAGAGGTGAACTTATGAAAGGAGCCGGAGACATTCAAAAGGGTACAATGGCGGCTTTGATAGGTATGACATATGAGCAGATCTACCAGATATGCCAGTTAGCCGAAGATGCAACGGGAGGACAGTTTTGTGATGCTGCAAATTTCAACTGCCCGGGGCAGATAATCATATCCGGGGCTGTGGAGTCAGTACATAAGGCGATGGAGATAGCCAAAGGCGATCCATTTAACTGCAGGATAGTAAAGGAGCTTCCTGTAAGCGGGGCTTTTCACTCAAGATTAATGGTTCCGATAGCGGATGAGTTAAGATTAACTATAGAAGAAGCAGATATAAATGCGTCTAAAGTACCGGTATTTACCAATGTAGAAGCAGAACCCGTGACAGAAAAGATGCTTATCGACCAGTTCCTTTACAGGCAGTTATTCTCGCCTGTTAAATGGGAGGACACTATCAGAAATATGAAGAATGTGGGTGTAACCAAATATTATGAGATAGGCGCGGGAAAAGTATTAACGGGATTGATCAAGAAGATAGATCCCGAAGCAGAATTATTTAATATTTCCACTTACGAAGACGTAATGAGTCTGTAGAGTTAATAAAGTTCATAAAGTTCATAAAGTTCATAAAGTTCATAAAGTTCATAAAGTTTATAAAGTTTATAAAGTAAATAAATTATAATGTCAGAATTTAAAGACAAAGTAGTAATAGTAACCGGCGGTTCCAGAGGAATCGGCAAATCGATCGCGGAATTATTCAATGAAGAGGGAGCGAAGGTAATTGTGACATACAAAAATAAGATCGACGCGGAGTATTTCGACGGTAAAGGCATAGCTCACAAGCAATGCGATGTGGCCGATCTGAAGGCAGTCACGGATTTTATTGAAGAAGTGGTTAAAGAGAACGGACAGGTAGATGTACTCATAAATAACGCAGGGGTTACAAAAGATGGTTTATTAATGAGGATGAGTGAAGAGGACTGGGACCTTGTAATAGATACGAATTTAAAGGGGGTGTTCAATTTAACAAAAGCGGTATCACGCCATATGATGTCAAAACGGCATGGCAAGATAGTCAACCTTACCTCGGTTGTTGGAATTATCGGAAATGCCGGACAATCTAACTACTGCGCTTCGAAGGCAGGAGTAATTGGTTTTACTAAAGCTACGGCGAAGGAATTTGCATCCAGAAACATTAATATTAACGCGGTTGCCCCGGGATTCATCGAAACAGAAATGACACATGATCTGTCGGATGAAGTAAAGCAGAACTATCTGAATGCTATCCCGATGAAAAGGATGGCGAAGTCAGATGAAGTGGCTAAATTAGTGAAATTCCTTGCTTCAGATGACTCTGCATATATTACAGGCCAGGTAATACAGATCGACGGCGGTCTGGCAATGTAATCTTCAATTATCAATTAACAATGTTCAATATGAAAATAATAAATTCCTTAGTATTATTGATTTTTTCAGTACTAATATTATCGGGGTGTGAAAGCAAGCCAAAGGATAAACTGGTGAATAAGATGTATGTTTATGAGGAAGATGGTCAGAAGCAGATAGTAGGGTTTTATGAAGATAAAATAATCTTCAAATGGGATGATACACTTGGTGTGGACTATCACGAATCGGAGTATAATGTTAACCCGGTGAACGATTCGACTTTGAACATAGAAGTAAAGGATAAATCACCATATATGACTTCAAATACGTGGCAGATAATTCTGGAAGGTGACGGTATAAGTTTTTATACTGCAGACTCTAAGAAACGTTATGTAATCTCATCCAGTGAATAGAGGTTATTTTGAGTAAAGAAAAAAAGAAGATCAAGCTTCGCAAAGAGGAGTTTAAGACGGATTCCGGGATTATAGTACCGGACTACCTTAATAAAAGCCAGGGTGAACTCACCGACCCCGGTCAATATCCATATACAAGAGGCGTACACGATACAATGTACCGGTCGAGATTCTGGACTATGCGCCAGTACGCGGGTTTCGGTACGGCGGAAGAATCGAATAAGAGGTATAAATACTTAATAGCGAACGGTACGACAGGGCTTTCTGTGGCATTTGATCTCCCTACTCAGATAGGTTACGACAGTGATGACCCGATGAGCGAGGGTGAAGTCGGTAAAGTAGGTGTAGCAATTGATTCACTGCAGGATATGGAGACGTTATTCGACGGGATAACGCTGCAGGATATTACAACATCAATGACGATCAACTCTACGGCTTCCCTCCTGCTACTTATGTATGTTGCAATTGCAAAGAAGCAGAATGCAGATCTATCCAAGATATCAGGGACGATTCAAAACGATATTTTAAAAGAATATATTGCAAGGGGTACGTATATTTATCCGCCTCAGCATTCATTAAGATTGATAACAGATACATTTTCATGGTGTGGAGAGAATCTTCCAATGTGGAATACAATTTCAATCAGCGGATACCATATACGTGAAGCGGGATCAAGCGCAGTACAAGAGGTGGCATTCACATTGTCAAATGGTATAGAATATGTTAATGCAGCGATAAATGCCGGTCTGGACGTTGATAAATTCGCCGCAAGATTATCATTTTTCTTCAACTCTCATAATAACTTCCTGGAGGAGATAGCGAAATTCAGGGCAGCCAGGCGAATCTGGGCAAAGATAATGAAAGAGAAGTTCAATGCCCGGAATGAAAAGAGCATGATGCTCAGATTTCATGCTCAGACCGGCGGTTCGACTCTCACCAGCCAGCAAATTGAGAATAATGTAGTAAGGGTGACGGTACAGGCATTAGCGGCCGTACTTGGCGGATGCCAGTCCCTGCATACCAATGGGAAGGATGAGGCACTTTCATTACCCACCGAGCAGGCTGTTCAGACGGCATTGAGGACACAGCAGATACTTGCGTATGAGAGCGGAGTGGCGGATACAGTTGATGCGCTTGGCGGCGCGCCGTTTATCGAATATATGACCAATGAGATAGAGAAAAAGGTATGGGATTATATAAATAAGATCGAATCCATGGGAGGAGCATTAAAGGCTATCGAGAGCAATTTCCAGAAGACAGAGATCGAGAATAATGCATACGAATTCCAGAAAGAGGTAGAAGACGGTAGAGAAATCATAGTTGGTGTGAATAAATTCCAGACTGAAGGACACGAGGACATCGAGTTATTACATATAGATGAAACTGCAAGAAATAAACAAAGTGAGAAGTTGAAAAAACTAAGAGAAACAAGGAATAATGAGAAAGTTAACGATGCACTCGCGAAAATTAAGCAAGCCGCGGGTACAGATAAGAATCTTTTACCGTATTTTCTTACTGCCATAGAGTCATACGCAACAATAGGTGAAATATCGAATACATTAAGGAGTGTCTGGGGGGAATTTGAGTAAGACAGATAAAAAAGTGGTGTGGGTTACGGGCGCTTCAGCCGGAATTGGTAAGGCAATAGCTGAAGCATTCGCGGAGGCAGGTAATACTGTCATTTGCACAGCCAGGAGGAAAGGCAAGCTTGAGCAACTGGTAAAAAATATTGAAAAAAAAGGCGGTGAAGCGTATGTCAGGGTATGTGATATATCTAAGTCGGGTGAGGTAAAGAAAACTGCTAAGTTTATACTTGATAAATTCGGGAAAGTAGATGCTTTGATAAATTGCGCCGGAGTGACAGAATTTAAATTGTTTATGGATTCCAATGAGAAGGACTATGACAGCATAATGGATATAAACTTAAAGGGAGCTTTTCTTTGTATGAGAGAGGTTTTACCATCGATGGTGAAAAGAAAAGACGGGCAGATTATCAATATACTTTCAGTGGCAGCTGTAACAACATTTCAATACAGTTCATTATACGCTGCATCTAAAGCAGGGCTCAAAGCAATGTCGGAAGGAATAAGAGCTGAAGTTAGAAAAGATAATATAAAGGTTATAAATATAATGCCGGGTGCGACCGATACGGAAATGTGGGATAAAGATTTCAGGGATAAAAACAGAAACAGGATGATGAGTGCTGAAGATATTGGAAGGCTCACGTTGGACGTCTTCAATCAACCAAAATCTTTAGTGACTGAAGACGTCGTAGTGAGACCAATTAAAGGAGACGTATGACTAGAACAACAATTAAAGTATCAGCTAGTTACTGACAACTCTTCGAAGCCGGTTGATCTTACCGGATAACTTTAATCAACCCTTCTTAAAACTCTTTCCTAAAATACATTTACAGCGAAAACTTTACTGACCGGGGAAGAAACTAATCTCCGGGATACAAATATTTTAACAAATTTGGAATATTTGAGTCAACGCTAAAGGAGATATAATTTATAATTTTTAAAATTAAAAGTCTAGATACAGAATAATAGATAATGTAAATTTTATAAAATTTTACAAATGAACTGGAACTAAAAAAGAAAAATAGGTATTATTTCAGATAAACAATCGCAACATAATATCACTTTATGGATTGGTTTTACAGTATTTTAGTATTTCTTGCCTCATTTGCTTTCATGGAGTTCGCAGCGTGGTTTTCGCATAAATACATTATGCATGGATTCATGTGGTTTTTGCATGAATCACATCATAAGCCACGTAAAAACAGGTGGTTTGAATTAAACGACTTGTTTGCAGTCATTTATGCTTCACTTGCAATCACATTGATATACTTCGGCTATCCGGAGCTAAATTTTATGTTCTGGATGGGACTTGGAATAACTGCCTATGGCATATCATATTTCCTGGTCCATGATGTGTTTGTCCATCAAAGATTCAAATTTCTAAAGAAAACAGACAACTTTTATTTTAAAGCTTTACGTAAAGCACATAAGATCCATCACAAAGTAATGGATAAAGACGGTGCTGAGGCGTTCGGATTCTTATTTGTAACGAAGAAATATTATCCTAAGGAGAACGAACAGTAATTTCCGAAGCTGAGCTTTAAAAAGTAACTTGAATTATAAGCCATAACTAATTTGAAAAGAAAAGCTTTAGTAATAGGAGCCGGCTTGGGCGGGCTCGCGACAGGGTTACGTTTATCCACAAGAGGATATGAAGTAACAATACTGGAAAAACACTCCCAGGCAGGCGGCAGATTAAACCAAATCGAGCAGGATGGATTTACATTTGATATGGGTCCGTCGTTTTTTAGTATGAGTTACGAATTCGATGAATTGTTTAATTACTGCGGATTAGATAACCCTCTTGTATATGAGGAGCTTAATCCATTATATGTAGTTAATTTTTCAAACGGACGAACATACAAGATATATAAAGAATTAGGTAAATTAGCAGAAGAATTCAAAAAGGTTGAACCGGATTTTGAGAAAAAAGTAATAAAATACCTTGATGATGCCGGTAAGTTATTTCACGATACCGAGGGACTCGTAGTAAAGAAAAACTTTAACTCAAAACTAGATTATTTATTAACTCTCACCAAAGTACCATGGAAGCATTCGCCCAAAATGTTCAGATCGATGTGGAATGAATTAGGCAGATACTTCGAATCAAGAGATGCCAAAGTAATTTTTTCACTGGTAGCCTTCTTTTTGGGATCAACACCATTTGATACACCTGCGGTATATAAACTATTGAACTATACAGAGCTCAAACATGACGGATACTGGAATATCAAAGGCGGAATGTACAAAATTGTTGAAGCGCTACTCAGCGAACTTGAAAAAAGAGGTGTTAGCATTCATTATAATACCGAAATAACCGGGTTTAACCAGAACGGAACGGGAGTAAAAGGTTTCATCGATAAAAACGGGAAAGTCTGGGAAGCAGACCTGTTCATTTCAAATTCAGATGCAGCATCATTCAGAGGAAATGTGTTAAAGAGAGACAGATATAATACAGACAGACTGGATGAGATGGACTGGACACTCTCCCCTTTCACAATTTACCTGGGTGTGAAAGGCAAATTAGATAATCTTTATCACCATAATTACTTATTGGGAGAAAATTTCGAAGAATATGCAAGCAAGATATTCAAAATGAGTATCAGTCCGGATAAACCATATTATTATGTCAATGTAAGCTCAAAATCCAACCCGGATTCTGCTCCGGAAGGATGCGAAAACATATTTATACTCTGCCCGGTACCCGATCTAAGATATAAAAAGGACTGGTCAGATAAAGAGACACTGGCTGACAATATAATAAGCGATCTATCAAACAGGACGGACTTCGATATCAAAAAAAATTTAATTACCAAAAGGATAGTCGACCCGGTTGAGTGGGAGAATACATTCAATCTATACAGGGGCAGCGGGCTGGGGATGGCACATGGACTGAACCAAATCGGCGGATTCAGACCAAGAAATAAAGATGAAGAGTTTAAAAATTTATACTATGTGGGGGCATCAACCGTACCCGGTACGGGTTTGCCGATCGTTACAATAAGTTCAAAACTCGTAACGGAAAGGATATTACAGGATGATAAATCTGTACAATAAGACATCATACAACTGCAGCAAGATCGTCGCAACCAATTACAGCACATCGTTTTCCATAGGCATACGCATGCTGAAAAAGGAATTCAGGGATCCTGTGTACGCCATTTACGGATATGTCAGGATAGCAGACGAAATTGTGGATACATTCCATGATTATGATAAGAAAGCTTTATTGGAAGATTACAAGAAAGCGACATATGAAGCATTGGAGACAAAAATCTCATCAAATCCCGTTATAAACAGCTTCCAGGAAGTAGTCCATAAATACAATATCGATATTGAACTCATCGAGGCATTCCTGAACAGTATGAAAATGGATCTATATAACCGTGTCTATGACGAGAAAACATACAAAAACTACCTGTACGGTTCAGCTGAAGTAGTAGGACTCATGTGCTTAAAGGTGTTTTGTGAAGGCAATGAGGTTTTGTATCAGAATTTAAAAGGTCCTGCCAGGGCTTTAGGTTCGGGTTTTCAAAAGGTAAATTTTCTCAGGGATATGAGAAGTGATTTTAATGATAGAGGAAGAGTATATTTTCCCGGTGTGGATTTTAATAAATTTACAATAGATGAAAAAAAAGTAATAGAAAATGACATACTCAAAAATTTCGAGATTACAAGAAACGGAATAAAGGCCCTTCCAAAGGGATCGAAATTCGGAGTATATGTCGCCTTTATGTATTTTTACAGTTTATTAAAGAAGATAAGGAAATCATCGGAAGCAGATATCACCAAAGAGCGGGTAAGAGTAGGAAATGTAAGTAAGATATTCATATTATGTGATTCATTTCTCAGATTTAAATTCAAAATGCTTTAATGTACACATATTTATTACTGGATGTACTTTCCTTTCTCAGTGTCTTTGTATTTTCATTCATGAAACCGGTAAGGTACTATCAAAAATGGAAATACCTTGTACCGGCTCTTGTAATCACAGGTGCATTTTTTATTGTGTGGGATTACTTCTTCACAGAGATGGGTGTGTGGTCATTCAATCCACAGTTTATCACGGGTTTATATTTTTTAAACTTACCTATGGAGGAATGGCTGTTTTTCATTGTTATCCCTTTTGCATGTGTATTCATTTATGAAAACATTAGAAAGTGGAGAGGAACGTTTTTCTTCACTCAAAGCAAATATATTTATTTTGTTCTGGTGGCAGTTTTAATAGGTACAGCAATTTACAATAATGATAAGATATATACTTTAACCTCATTTGTTGGCGCATCAATTGTTATCATAATCCATTATATACTATTTAGAGATAAATTTCTTGGAATTTTTCTAATTGCTTATCTTATACACTTAATCCCTTTTTTCATAGTTAACGGAGTACTCACAAATGAACCGGTAGTAATCTACAATAATGCCGAAAACCTTTCCATCAGACTCACCACTATACCAATCGAAGATACTATGTATTCATTGATGTTATTTTT
>CALGOI010000205.1 GCA_937959065.1 uncultured Ignavibacteriota bacterium
AAAGAACCGTGCCGATAAACTGCTGATTAACCGGGTAATCCAAAGGCTCAGCCAGTCTCCATTGGTCACCTGTCTTTACCATCGAAATCTTTTTCCCGTTTTGCGTGATCTCCAGCTTATCAACTGCTGTTGAGTCAAATTCATATATCTTTTCCGGTACTGAATATGTTGACGATCTCTTGTCGCTTTTAGTAAGGAAATATGCTACTACTACTAATACTACTAAAATTCCTGCAAGTAAATATAATCTGTTTTTTTCCATTTATTACTTATATGTTTTTATTCGGATTCAGAAGCTTGTAATTTTTTCTTCCGGGTTTTTCTTCTATCCCAAATAAAGAGTCCTACCAGCAATACAAGCACCGGCGGGAATATTAAATTGAAATACCTTACAAACCTTTTTGTGTCATCTGAAACGTCTTCCATTGGTACTTCTGAGAATACCTTACTCCTTATCTCGGATAATCCGGCATCATCTGCAAGATACTCCACCATATTCATAAAGAATACAAGGTTGCCCATTGTCTGAGCGTTATTTTCATCTACAAAGTCTGCATCACCCACTACAAGGATTCTTCCGGGTTTTTCTGACTGTGACTTGTGCTGTACATTAAACTCTGCACTACCTTCGTTAGTGTCCCTTGGAGCATCTTTACCGTTGTAAAAACTTGTGAATGTGCCTTCATAAATTGCGCCAAGTAAAAATCCCGGCTCATCAAACAAGGTATCCAGTGCCTGCTCAGGAAGATTCTGGAATTGTCCTTCGTTGAGTACAAAGAATCCTGTTACTTCTCCCGATCTGTCTGATGATTTAAGCAAAGGCGTTACATTAACATTTTTGCTTGCAGTCATCGATGTATCAAGTGAACTGGTAAATTGGAGTATCATTTCGGGCAGCTTTGAAAATGCTCCTATGTCCCTGTTTATATCCGTTATCTTAGGGAAATAATAATATGGCTGTAATAACGTCATTCCCATTTGAGTCCTTTGCTGAACAAAACCGCATTGCATATCACGGATCAAATTCTCTTTGACTTTGATACCGTAATTTTCAAGCATTGGATCTAGGCCTGTTGTTACAGGCTCGCCCATTACTATCTGCTGCTGAAAGTTGGGCACCACTTTATTTATGAGAAATGCTACATTCTTCCCTCGCATTATGAACTGGTCTATAAGATATCTTTGTGCTTCAGGAATCTCACTCTTTGGTCCCAATACCAATAAAACATCCACATCATCCGGTACCGGCTTATTCAATGAAAGATCTACTGCCTGAAGATTGTATTGTGTAGTAAGAGCCTGGTTGATCCTCTGCATCTGCGTAATGTCATACTCGCCGTGACCTGTTACATATCCTATTTTTTTCTTATTCTCATTGGATATCTGCATTATAGCGCTCGTAACCTCATACTCCATATTTTCTGCATTTTGTATGATCGGGATCGCCTTTGTCTCACCTTTATAGAATAAAACCAATCCAATTACGCCGTTAACAACTTCCATTTTACCCTGGTTGGTTACCTGGAACTGCACCGGCTGGATGCCGTAACCCTCTGCTTCAGTCACAATAGACTGATCACCTTCGCTTTCATAAGATACATTTATATACTCGTAGTTCAGCCTTCCATCCGATATGTTCCTGTAATCATCAAGTACATCCTTTATCTGGTTGCCTAAGTTATTTACCGGTGGTGGAAGGTTTTCGCTGACATATGCCTTTATCAAAATATTATCATTCAATCCGGCAATAATATCTTTACTGACCTGTGAAAGTGTATATGATTTATTCTTTGTCAGATCTACCCTGGTGAAAAGCTGTGTGGCAATGATGTTTACTACGACAATGATACCGATTATTATCAATGTCTTGATTATTGCGTCCCTCTTAACCTGGTTTTTAATATCCTTAGCAGTGGATTCTTCGTCCTGCTCTTCTATGTTTTCTTCTTTGTTTTTTTTCTCTTTATCCGGCATCGGTTTTAAAACTTTTATTATTTAAAATAAAATAATGTTTACCATTTCCTGCTTTCAAGCGATAGCCTGGTCAGGAACAGGAATATTGCTATTCCGCTGATATAATAGATCAGGTCTCGTGAGTCCAGCACCCCTCTCTGTATGCTGTTAAAATGATAGCTTGAGCTGATATACTGGAGTATGTTTGAGATTGTTGTTGGAAGATATCCAAGAATATAGTTTAATAAATACAGCACGAATATTATTACAAAACTCAATATCGCTGCGATTATCTGGTTCTCCGTTAACGATGAGGTGAATACACCAATACTGATATATACACCTGCCATCAGGAATAACCCGATATACGCGCTGATTATCGGACCGAGATCTACAGGTCCTAAAAATGTAAGTGTCACAACGTATACAATTGTAGGCAATATTGTAGCAATCGTTAATCCAAGAGTCGCAAGGAATTTCCCGATAATGATATCAAAATCGGTTACTGGCTTTGTTAATAATAATTCTATCGTCCCTAACTTCTTCTCCTCAGCAAAAGTTCTCATGCTGATAATAGGAATGAAGATAATAAATATGAAAGGAATGATACTGAAAACCACCCTCATTGTTACAAACCCGCCAAGGAACAATTCACTTGTAAAATACCATCCCGTTATCCCGAGAAATACCATCATAACGATGTATGCCACAGGTGAAGTAAAGTATGAGACTAATTCTTTTCTTGCTATGGTTATTATGTTTTGCATTCTTCGGTTAGTTTAGTGTTAATTGTCTGAATATTTCTTCAAGTGAAGTCTCTTCCTGGTGAAGTCCAAGTATGACCGCGTTCTTCGCGCCGAGCTTCTTGAATATGCCTTCCCTGATGTCCGAGCCTTTCTTTGCCCTGATTTCAAATGTAACTTCGCTGTCGTTTTCTGATTTCACTTTTACTTTATCCACATGGTGAACAGACTCGAGCTCTTTCTGTATTACATCCTTCGATAAAGCAGCGTCTTTTTTGATTGTAACCGTGATATCCACCTGGCCCCTGAATTTTTCCTGGAGAGTGTCTGGCGATCCGTCTGCTACTATCTTTCCGTTATTAATAATAAGCACTCTGTCACAGGTAGCCTGTACTTCTTGCAGGATATGAGTAGAAAGTATCAGTGTCTTTTCCTTGCCAAGCTCACGGATAAGTTTTCTTATCTCGCCGATCTGGTTTGGATCCAGTCCTGATGTAGGCTCATCGAGTATAAGCACTTCAGGATCGTGGATCATTGCCTGCGCAAGTCCAACCCTCTGCTTGTACCCTTTGGATAATTCACCTATATCTTTGTGCTTCACATCCTTTAGACCGCACTTCTTAACCATTCTTTCAATTGCCGGACCTATCTGATCCTTCTCCATCCCATCTAGTCGAGCGCAATACTCGAGATAATCTATCACGTTCATATCCAGGTACAAAGGATTCGATTCCGGCAGGTATCCTACTTTCTTCCTGACCGACATTGACTCTTTATCTGTGTCTGCGCCGTTTACTGTGATTGTTCCCTCTGTGGGGGTTAGGTAAGTGGTGATCATTTTCATCGTGGTTGACTTTCCCGCTCCGTTTGGTCCGAGAAATCCTACGATCTCACCTGTCTTTATTTCAAACGAAATATCCTTTACGGCTGCTGTTTCACCGTAGTATTTCGTTAAGTTCTCTACTTTTATCGACATAGCTATTTACATTAAAATGGTAAAATTATAATGATAACTTTAAAATTGCAAACCAATTAGGTGTCAGTTTAACCGATTGTTTTATGGCAGATATGGCTCCTAAAATCAAATAAAACAACAACCTCGTATCACCCCTCTTTCCCAAGCCCCAGCTTGGGAAAGCCATCCTTCTACATTTTGTCCGCGTAGTTGGACTCGTAATACTTCCTGTATTCACCGCTCATAACCTTTCTCCACCAGTCCTCATTCGCAATGTACCAGTCTATTGTCAGCTTTATCCCGTCCTCGAACTGATGTGCCGGGCTCCAGCCCAGCTCCGTCATTATCTTCGTCGAATCGATTGCGTATCTCCTGTCATGCCCCGGCCTGTCCTTAACAAATGTTATCTGGTCTTCGCCCTTACCCAGCGTTTTCAGTATCAGCTTAACTATGTCTATATTATACCACTCGTTATTACCTCCGATGTTATACACTTCACCAATGTTCCCTTTCTTCAGCACCCTCAGTATAGCTGAGCAGTGATCCTCTACATATAACCAGTCTCTCACGTTCTTTCCGTCACCGTACACCGGCAGCTTCTCGCCGTCCATTGCCTTCGCTATCATAAGCGGTATCAGCTTTTCGGGGAATTGGTACGGACCGTAGTTATTCGAACACCTCGTTACCAGCACGGGGAATTTATGCGTGTGAAAATACGCATTGCACAAAAGATCAGCCGACGCCTTGCTCGCCGAATATGGGCTATTCGTTGTAATCGGTGTCTGCTCAGTGAATAGCAGATCCTTCCTGTCCTCGGGAAGCGAACCGTAAACCTCGTCCGTCGATACCTGGAGGAACTTCTCCACACCATGCTTCCTCGAAACATCAAGCAATACCTGTGTACCCTCCACGTTCGTCACGATGAACTCCTTCGATGAGAGTATGCTCCTGTCCACATGAGATTCCGCGGCGAAATTAACCACCGTATCTATCTCATTCTCCGCGAATACCTTCTCCACTGTCTCAGCGTCACAAATGTCGCCCTTTACGAATTTATAATTAGGATTATCCTCAATATCGGTAAGGTTTTCCAGGTTGCCCGCGTATGTGAGCTTGTCGTAGTTTACTACTTTATAATCTGTATTGGCAAGGATGTACTTTACGAAGTTACTGCCGATGAACCCGGCTCCGCCGGTTACAAAAATATTTTTCATTACTTCCGTTTACTATTTAAAGAATAATCCGAAATTCAGACTGAAGTCGAAGACCAGCCCGCCTGCCTTTATATCAGAAGGAGCGTCGTTTATCTCCTCGCCGTTCTCGCCCGTCCATCCGCTGTTGGCAGAAAGCATGTACCCCACTTTTATCTTCGCGTAAAGATAGCTCCTCAGGAATATCCCGAGCCCCACCTTTGGTGTAGCCGAGTAGAATCTCAGCGCCATTGACCGTGATATGTTCTGTGATGAAGAAGTGTTCGTCAGTTCGTTCCAGTTTTGTGTCCAGCTGGTCGAACCGTTCTGGTACTGATAGATATCTATCACAAGCTCTCCGGTCGCAAGCGTCGCTCCGCCGGTCACCTCTATCACGTCACCCAGTGGTTTCACATACTCCAGGCTCAATCCGCCGTATCCGATCTTGTAGTTTACTCTCTTTGTAATGTTATTGGATGTTACTATGCTTGTCTCAGTCGAAAATCCCGTTCCCAGTCCGCCTATCCTGAACCCGTCCAGCTTAGGCACGTCCATATATCCTCCGCCGCCTACGGTGAAGTATCCGTCCGTGCTCAGCTCTGGCAATCCCGACACCACTAACTGCTTATTTATCTCATCCACATTGGGTATCTGCCACCCTATCATCGGTCCCCCGAATAGAGAGAACTTACCGAACTGCGCGCTCGCATTTCCCGCTAAAAGTGCTATAAAAACAACTAATAATATATACCTGAGTGATTTTACCATCGTAAACTGTTTTGTTATGAGAATCCATCCAAGCTATGTAAATTAGAGTATTAATTAAAGTAAGAAAAAAGGGGTTATTACTAACCCCTTTGGTTGGAAAGCTATAGTGTATTATGTTATAATTATTTTTTTTCCATGATTTTAATTAACTCTCCTGCAAACTTACCACTAAATGTATTTTTGTAATTATCTTTTATGTAAATCAATTTATCCTTGATCTGGCTTTTACTATCTAAATTTCTTTTCAAAAAACTGTTATAGTAAACTAATATTACTCTCGATGAAAAATGATTACTGTATTTTTCTAAAAACTTCAGTACATATTCATTTTCAAGATCATCTATAGATTTATTAAATGAATTATGCATTAAGAGTTCATAGATTTGAGGTATATAGACTGAATTTGGATAATTATCTATTATAAATATTAATCCGGAATCCGCACTATCCATGTTTTGACTTATATTGTTTAAATTATATCTCTGATTAAGGTTACTCTCTAGCAATTCAAATACTTCTGTCTCTTTACCACTAGGTTCAGAAACGCTTAGGTTAATAGTATTTGAGATCAAGTCTTGATAATATGCGGTTATCTTAAAGTCACCGGCTGGGAGATTTGATATTCCGAAATAGTATTCTAAATCTCCGGATGCTTCCTTAACTTCATTCGGTTTCAAAGTATCGGATGATGCTACCAGATGCAAATCCATATACTGATTATACTTTTTCCCATCCCCATCTTGTATTTCAAATCTAATCCCCTTGTAAATCGAAAATGCAGTGCTTAGAAGATAATCTTTGGAAGTGTTATTAATAATTTCCGCTTTTATCCATAATTTCTGTAGTTCTATGTAATTATCAAACTCGGTTTGAATTTTGAAATCAACATATTGCTGCTCTGGTATTGCTTCATTTTTTAGATAATCCGAGCCAACAATTACAAAAATTATTGAGGAAAAAATACCTATATATATAATTGAGTAGAAATATTTCCAATGAGTTTTGCTCATATTGTTTAAACTGCAATAATAAAACTTTGTTCACAATTCAAAATTGAAAACGCATTTGAATATTCCTTCCTTTGCAATCCTCCGCGCCCTCTGAGCTCTCTGCGGTTAAAAATAAATAAAAGTTATCCCAACACTTATTTCATAAAAAAGTTATATACGTATATAACCCTTTCTTCATTTAATATAACTTGACTTCTCATTATTTTGCATCAGTTGTTCGAACAATCAGTTCTTTAAATAGAACCCGGACCCGCGCAGAAGCGGAAGATTCACCGCACTTACGATTCGTTTTACGATTCGTAAACCCGCGGAGATACGTTGTCCCCTGCTGTGACGCCATAACCAGCCATTGCTAATTTGTGGAGAGATACCCCTAAACCCATGGTTAAAAAGATTATGGACCACGACCCCTTACTAATGGAAGCATTACAAGGAGGGGTAACGGGTATGTATGGGAGGTACACCAAACATCCTTTTTCGTCTTGTTCTGGTCAGGGAGGATGGCCTTAACCGTTATGTCACCTCGGCAGTATCAAATTGGGATCACATCTGAACCTCCATGCTGTGTATCAGGTGGCGTATCTCCGTTACGCTTGAGTTCCCGTACGATAGCGCGTAATGGCGCGGTTGCATGAAAGACCAACTATTCTTTTACTCACGGTCGCGCTTCATGACATGCTTGCACGGCTCTCCGGAAAACCTATAGTGCATTAACCTAAACCAGGCATGCCTGTTTTTATTATTTGTCATGCTGAACTCGTTTCAGCATCTAAAAATGCAAAATTAAAAATTATCAAAACTACCAAGAACCATTTAACAAAACACAAACTAATACAATACAAACATAGACACCGCAGGTGTCTGAGATTACCGGCATAATAAAATTGCTGTATATAATCATTCATAAAAACACTCAGCACTTTTTGAAAACCGGCCATGCGGAAATCGTCGTCTTGAGCGAAGCGAGAGTAAAATTGCGAGGCTTTTTGCGCTCCTCGAAGAGGACGAAGAAAAACTGCCTGCCCCGCTTTAGCGGTGGTTTGAGCGAGGTCTTACCACGATTTAATCGGGGTTCGAGTGAGTTTTTTTCTTCGAGCAAAAAACGCAGCAATTGTTAGACGCATTTACGCGTGAGCCTTGATTTTTTGGTTCTTTTGTATCAAGACAAAAGAACTATGCCGAAGGCAATACAAAATAAAGAATCCTGGCTGAGCGCTAATTAGGCAATTTTTATTAAGCCGTGCATTTTGCTTCTGGCGCCTGTCCCGAACTTGATGCGGGGTGCAAGCAAAAGAAGGACACCGAAGGTGGAAAACCAAAATCAAACAATTCCTAAGTGATGTTTATTAAAATAAATTACCTAACTCTAAGAGATTGCCGCGCTTCGTTACACTTCGCTCGCAATGACAAAGAAGGACAAAAAAAATAAAAATCTAACAAACCAAACAAAACCATGATTTCTCAAACCCAAAATCTTAACAAAAACCATAATCAAAATAAACCATTAAAAAATCAAAAATGAAAAAAATCAATACGCCAAATTCGCCGACAGCCACCTCTCGGCTTCCTCCAGCCCGATTCCCTTGCGCTCGGCATACTCCTTTACCTGGTCCTGCAGTATCTTACCCAGACCGAAGTATCTCGAATCGGGATGAGCAAAGTACAGCCCGCTCACCGATGCCGCAGGGTACATTGCAAGACTCTCGGTCAGCTTGACACCGGTATTCTTATACCCCTGCAGCAGCTCGAATAAAGTGCGCTTTTCCGTATGATCCGGGCAGGCGGGATATCCCGGCGCGGGACGAATGCCCTTATACTTTTCACCGATAAGGTCGTCGTTAGTGAGATTTTCGTCCTTTGCGTAGCCCCAGTATTCGCGCCTCACTCTCGCGTGCATCAATTCGGCAAATGCCTCCGCTAAACGGTCAGCCAGCGCCTTGAGCAAGATCGAACTGTAATCGTCGTGGTCCTTCTCGAATCTCTCGAGATGCTCCTCGATACCGTGCCCCGCTGTCACTATGAACCCGCCGATGTAATCCGTCACCCCTGCTTCCTTAGGCGCGATGAAATCCGACAGCGAGTAATTAAACGTGCTCTCGGCTTTCTTATTCTGCTGTCTCAGCGCGTGAAAGAAAGTCCTGGTTTTACCGTTCTCGGAAATGATGATATCATCCCCTACGGTATTGGCTTCCCAGAACCCGATGACGGCTTTTGCCGTGAGCCACTTTTCGGAGATGATCTTATCCAGCATCGCCTGCGCGTCATTGAATAGCGACTTCGCCTGCTCTCCGACCACCTTATCGGTGAGTATGTCGGGATATCTGCCGGACAGCTCCCACGTACGGAAAAACGGTGTCCAGTCGATGTACTCGCGTATTTCCTCCAGCGGGAAATCATCGAATGCCTTCACCCCGGTAAACGACGGCTTTACTATCGCGCCGTTGCTCCAGTCAGCCGGGAATTTATTCGCGCGGGCTTCCTCGATGGATACATATTTCTTGGCTGAAGTGGATTTTGTGTGGCGTACGCGAAGGTCCTCGTACTCGCTTTGAACTTCTTTCACGAAGTCGCCCTTCTTGTCGCCTAGCAAACTCCCCACGACGGGCACTGACCTCGACGCGTCCAGCACGTGTATTGTCTGCGAGCGCTTGTAATTCTGTTCTATCTTTACGGCGGTATGTATTTTTGATGTAGTCGCGCCGCCGATAAGCAGCGGTACATCGAATTTCTCTCGCTCCAGTTCTTTCGCTACGTGTACCATCTCGTCCAGCGACGGCGTTATAAGACCGCTGAGCCCGATGATGTCGACGTTCTCCGTACGGGCTGCCTCGATTATCTTTTCGCTGGGCACCATCACACCGAGATCGAGGACTTCGTAGTTTTTTCATTCCAGTCCCACTCCGACGATTTTTTTTTCCATATCGTGTAGGTCGCCATTCTCAGTTGGCAGCAGGATCTTTCCTTTCGTGCGTGTGGTTTCATCTTTCTCCGCTTCGAGATACGGCAGCAGATACGCGACGGCTTTTTTCATTACGCGCGCACTTTTCACTACCTGCGGAAGGAACATCTTTCCTGACCCGAAAAGGTCACCCACAATATTCATTCCGTCCATCAGCGGACCCTCTATTACTTTGATCGGTCTTTCAAGTTTCTGACGCGCTTCCTCCGTATCCTCTTCGATGTAATCTGTAATTCCTTTTACCAGCGAATGCGCAAGACGTTTCTCGACGGGCTCTTTTCTCCAGCTGTGGTCTTTTTTCTGTTCTTTGCCTTTTCCTTTCACTTTCTCCGCGTACTCGACAAGCTGTTCAGTGGCATCCGGAGTGCGGTTTAGTATTACATCTTCTACTCTTTTGAGTAACCCGTTTGGAATGTCCTCGTACACCTCCAGCATACCGGGATTTACTATACCCATGTCCATTCCGGCATTCACCGCGTGGTAAAGGAATGCGGAGTGCATCGCTTCACGTACCGGGTTATTCCCCCGGAATGAGAATGACAGATTGCTCACGCCGCCGCTCACCAGCGCGCCGGGGAGATTTTTCTTGATCCACTTCGTCGCATTTATATAATCGACCGCGTAATTATTGTGTTCCTCGATACCGGTCGCTATTGCGAGTATATTCGGGTCAAAGATTATATCCTGCGGCGGGAAACCGACTTCCCTCGTAAGAATATTATAAGCTCGTTCGCATATCTCTATCTTTCTTTCGAATGTATCCGCCTGCCCTTTCTCGTCGAAAGCCATCACGATAACCGCAGCACCATACATCCGTACTTTTCTTGCATGCTCTTTGAATACATCTTCACCCTCTTTCAGAGAAATAGAATTCACAATCCCCTTACCCTGTACACATTTCAGCCCGGCTTCGATGACAGACCATTTGGAAGAATCAATTACTATGGGCAGTTTTGCGATATCCGGTTCGGAGCCGATAAGGTTAAGGAATTTAGTCATCGCCTCTTCTGAATCAAGCATACCCTCATCCATATTAACGTCGATCATCTGCGCTCCGCCCTCAACCTGGTGGCGGGCTACGGACAGCGCTTCCTCGTAATTATCTTCCTTTATCAGGCGAAGGAATTTAGCCGAGCCGGTTACGTTTGTTCTCTCTCCAATATTGGTGAAGTTACTGCCTTTGTAAATAGTGAGCGCTTCCAGTCCGCTAAATCTCGGCAGTGGTTCAATGACAGGTGGTTTGCGCGGGGGATATTTCTTCACTACCTCAGCGATAGCGCGGATATGCTCGGGAGTTGTTCCGCAGCACCCACCTACTATATTGAGCAGTCCCTCTTTTAAAAACTCTTCTATCTGTTTACCCGTGGATTCCGGGGTTTCGTCATACTCACCGAACTGGTTTGGCAGACCGGCATTCGGATGCGCGCTGACCAGCAGGTCTGATTTTTCGGACAGCTCCTGCAGGTAAGGGAAAAGCAGGTTTGCGCCCAGTGCACAGTTGAAACCGATTGAAAGTAAATCCATATGGTTCATCGAACGGAGGAAGGCTTCTACAGTCTATCCCCACAATGTCCTTCCGCTCCGGTCGGTGATAGTACCAGAGACCATTACAGGAAGTGAAATCCCCTGCTCATTAAATATCTGCTGAATAGCAAACAATGCTGCTTTGGCATTTAGCGTATCGAAGATCGTTTCCACCAATAATAAGTCCACTCCACCTTCGATCAATGCGCTTGCTTCGTGATAATACGTCTTCACGAAATCATCAAACGTAGCCGCGCGGAACCCGGGATTATTTACATCCGGAGAAATCGATGCTGTCCTGTTCGTTGGACCTATCGAGCCGGCAACGAAACGCGGTTTCGACGGATCTTTTTTCGTAAACTCCTCCGCGACTTCTTTAGCCAGTATAGCAGACTGCAGGTTAATATCGTAAACATCGTCTTCATTAATATTATAATCGGCCTGCGATATAGTAGTTGCAGTAAACGTATTGGTTTCGATTATATCTGCACCTGCTTTGAAATATTCCGCGTGAATTTCTTTAACTATATCAGGCTGTGTCAGCGAAATGAGATCATTGTTACCTTTTAGAGAAGAGCTGTGATCTTTAAATCTCTCACCGCGGTAATCCTCTTCGGAGAGCTTATACCGCTGTATCATTGTCCCCATAGCACCATCTAGAACCAGAATCCGCTCTTTTAAAATTTCTTTTATGTCTTTGCTCATACGATTATTAAAATAAGCTAAAAAAAAATCTCTACCGAGTAAACAGTAGAGATTTATATAATATAAAGTTTCGTTTCAAACTTATACTAAATCCTACTGACTCATCTTCTTCCCTTACGGGAATTAGGAATTGGCACCTTTCCTTTTTCTTCGGACGGTTGCCAAGGTTTCACAGGGCCTAATCCCTCAACCTTTCTTTATAAGTCAGATGTGATAAGACTATACAAATTTAGGTTAGTTGCACAGAACTTGCAACAGCTAAATATTACTCCAAGAAAGTAACAAAATGGCATATTACTCCACCGGAAACCTTATTTCCGTGTGTATTTTAGTCCATTTGCCTTCTAAGGAAGGCAGGCTTTTTAAAGTCCTCGTTAAAGTCGAACTCTTCGAAACCCAGGTCATCATCTTCATCGTCTTTATTTTCGTCATTTACTTCTTCCTCACTAAGATCTTCACTGATATTGATTTTTCTTCTTAAAATAGCCGGCTTGTCATACTCGGCAAGCTCCTCCGGAGAAGGGATCTTTGTTATCTTACCGGTGTCAGGGAATATTATATTTTCCTGAACAACCATTTCCTCTTCGTCATTTTTTCTTTTAGCTGCGCTTCTGAATCCGGTAGCTATAACAGTTACCATAATCTCATCTCCCATCGCTTCGTCGTCTACTACACCAAAGATATATTTTGCATTGTCGCCTGCTTCACCCTGGATGAGGTCGTTAATCTTTTCGATCTCAGACATCTTGATGTTTCCATTACTGCAGATATTTGTAAGCACGCAGGCTGAACCTGTAATGTCTATTTCCTCGAGCAATGGATTTGAAAGCGCGTCCTTAGCTGATTTAAGCGCTCTCTCCTCACCAGAAGCAAGACCTGTTCCTATCATTGCGTCACCCATGTCCTTCATAATAGTTCGGACATCGGCAAAGTCGACGTTAATCTCACCTGTTTTGGTAATGATCTGTGAGATACCTTTCGTCGCATTGTAAAGCACCCTGTCAGCCATTTCGAAAGCTTCCCTCTTAGTAGAATCACCGGTAATAAGTTCAAGTATCTTCTGATTGGGAATTACGATAAGACTATCAACTTCATCTTTAAGGTATTCAATACCCTGTAATGCAAGATGAAGCCTGGGCTTACCTTCAAATTTAAAAGGAGTTGTCACAATTGCGACAACAAGAGCATTCATACTTTTTGCGATCCTTGCAACTTCAGGAGCGCCTCCTGTACCCGTACCGCCGCCCATCCCGGCAGTGATAAATACCATGTCACTACCTGATAAAGCTCTTTCGATTTCATCACGGTTTTCCTCGACAGCCTTTTTACCGTGTTCGTGATTCATTCCGGCGCCAAGACCATTAGTTAGGTTTTTACCGATCTGAATTTTGCCGTCGGCTTTGCTATTCTCCAGCGCTTGCAGGTCCGTATTCACTGCGATGAATTCAACACCTTCAATACCTTTTTCAACCATGGTATTGAGAGCATTGCCGCCGCCACCGCCAACGCCTACAACACGAATCTTTGCGTTACCTCTTTCGTTTGTGAGTAATCTGATTGCCATTTTGTTACCCTTTCTTTTTTGAAATAATATTTAGTTTATTAGTATAAGTTAATTTTATAATTCGTCGAACCACTCTTTAATCTTTGAGAATATGTTTTTCATATTCACTTGCTTCTTTTTACGGTCGTCAGCACCTGCGTGCTGGAAGACCGGTTTATCGGCTTCGTGGAGAGTCTTGTACCTGTACAGAACAAGTCCCACACCTGTCGCGAAGATCGGGCTCTCGACTTCTTTAATTAAGCCTCCTGTAAGACCTGTGGGAATACCTAGATTTACCTCGGTACCAAGTATTCCCTCAGCCAGCTCTTTAGTGCCTTTAACCAGTGAACCACCTCCTGTAACAACTACACCCGCGTGAAGTTCATTAGCTATTTGTGAATTCTGAATTTCAATGGCTGAAAGTTCGAATATATCCTGCATTCTTGCCTGTATTATTCTCGCAAGTATACTCTTCCTAGTCTTCTTTGGAATTTTACCTTTTATAGCCTGGACCGTTATTGCTTCATCGTTTAATATTTCATCTACAGTCGCGTAACCGAATTCTCTTTTTATTCTTTCAGCTTCCTGCTCAGAAATACCGAGAGCTTCGACAATGTCGTTTGTCACAAGATTTCCGGCGATTCCGATACCGGCTGTATATTTAAGTACTCCTTTTTTGAATACCGCTATATCAGTTGTACCTCCGCCGATATCGATCATAGCCACTCCGACTTTCTTTTCTGTATCATCCAGAACGGAATAAGAAGATGCTATCGGCTCAAGTACAATATCATCAATATGAACACCGCAACTTGTGACACATTTTGAGAGGTCATCAATTGAAGAAACCAACCCGGTTATAATATTAACTTTTGCTTCAAGACGTACACCAAACATCCCCACGGGTGTTTCGAATATACCGTCCTTGCCATCAATGATATATTCCTGCGGGATAACATCGATTATCTTTGTATCACTCGGAAGCTTCATAATACGCGCCTGTTCGAGTAAGCGTTCGATGTCTTCCTCTTCGATGACACGGTCCGGGTTATTTATTCCTACAGTGCTGCTCGACTGAATGCAGCGGATGTGATGCCCGGCGATACCGACTGTCACAGAAGTTATCTCCGTACCGGAATTCAATTCTGCTTCTTCCAACGCAGCCTGTATAGAATCTATTGTTTTGTTTGGATTGACCACGATACCTCTGTGCAGCCCATCCGACGGAGCCATACCTATTCCAAGTATGTCCACGTTATTATCTTTTCCGGCACGCCCGACTATTACGCATATCTTAGTCGTACCGACATCGAGTCCTACAATTATTTCGCTATTATCAGTTGATTTAGATTTCTTCTTTTTGGGACTCATTTTCCTCCCCTGATGTTGTTGATGTTGTTAAATTTCTTTTGTAATTAACCACTACCTGATTAGAAAACCTGAGGTCAACATATGCAAATGACTGTGTTTCTGCATCACCTATAACTTTATCCGTAAACTCCTGGAATACATCGAGCTTTTCCTTAAGCAACTTCTGGTATATTTCATCAGCGATGCTCATATTTTTCGGTCTCGGGAAATAAAACGGAATAGCTCTTTCATTAGAGTAGACAATTATTTTTTCCGGGTCTGACAAAGTAACTTCCGATACCTGGTAATGAAGGGATTTACCTTCGCGCCTTGCATTAGTTATAATGAAGATTGCCGTTCTCAAATCCTCTTCATTAAACCTGCCTGCCTTCATATCAGCCGGATCGGATTTTAAACCGCTAATAACCGGAAGGTCGAACATCTTTTCGAAATTATTGAACGGGAAGATCTCCAGCTCATCATCAATCAGCTTTAATCCTTCGCCTGTATTCACAACAGCAACAGGGTTTTTCTCAATAATCTGTATCTTTAATTCCGCCGGCGGTTCCTTGCTCACAAAAACCTTCTTAATTTCCGGATGCTTCAATATCCTGTCCTGTATCAGGTCAATATTCAACTCTTCGATATTAATACTGCTGTCCTCCTTAAGCCTGGCTACCGCAAGAATGTCTTGAGATGATACAGTATAATTTCCGGCAATGGATATCTTCTCAAAGTAAACGTCGTTTCTCCATTCGTTAGCGAAATAAACAACGGCGGCTATCGAACCGAGAACAAAAACAGCCACAACGAATATTTTCTTAATGGTTATTCTCACGACATCATTTCCTCTCTTTTGTGAAGCATAGTCACAAATTCATTACAATAATCCGTAACAGTACCTGCTCCCATGAAAATTATATAGTCACCCTCTTTCATATTTTCATACAAAGACCTGTAAATGTCTTTTTCGTCTTCGATATATAAAGCTTTATTCTTATCTTTTGCGCTCAATGAATCGTATATCAATTTACTTGTTACTCCTTCAATCGGAGCTTCCCTCGCGGGATATATCTTAGCGAGGATTATCATGTCGTTTTTTTTTAAAGAGTCCGCAAACTCTGAATAAAAATCTTTAGTTCTCGAATATAAATGAGGCTGAAAGACTGTTACAATTCTTTTGGGATTCATTTTATCCACGGCATCCATAGTCGCATTCACTTCAGTCGGATGATGAGCGTAATCGTCGAACACTTTTACATCGCCATCGTATTTTAATTCAAGCCGTCTGTGCACTCCTTTAAAATCATCGATGCTTTTTTGAAAGCCTTTGAACTTAATATCGATAATCTTTGCCACTATTCTTGCCGCTGCTGCATTAAGCATATTATGATCACCGAACTGATTCAGATGTACTATTTTCTTTTTAAGGACGAAATCGACTCCGTTTTTTGAGTACTTCACATTTTTCAACCTGTAATCATTGCCAAGCTTAAAACCGTAATACTGAACATTTTTAATACCGGATTTCTTCACTACAGCTTTCACATTTTTATCATCACCAAAAGCTATTATAGTGCCGTCTTTTTTTAATCCCATTATGTATTCACTAAATCCTTTCTTTATCGCATCGAGGTTGCTGTAAATATCCGAGTGATCGTGTTCGATATTCGTTATCACGGCTATATCCGGTCTAAGTGTGTGAAAGCTCCTGTCGTACTCATCAGCCTCGACCACCGCGTAATTGCTATCCCCAATCCTGCTCGAACCACCCTCAAGGAAATCCAGCCCGCCGCCAACAAACACCGTCGGGTCATAACCGTTATCTATAAGAACTTTTGCAATCATAGACGTCGTTGTGGTCTTACCGTGTGTCCCACTAACGCCGATAAGATACATTCCATTCACAAGGTGTCCCAGCATCGCAGCGCGCTTAATCATCTTAGTCTGGTAAACAACCGCCTTTTTATATTCCGGGTTATCTTCCTTTACAGCTGCCGTGTAAACAACGAGATCCGTATCCCGGCTGAGGTATTCACCATTGTGACCTTCACTTATCTTTACACCCATTCCCGCGAGACGGTCTGTAATATGAGTTAAAGTCATATCACTTCCCGATACATTATAACCTTTTTTGACAAGGAACTCTGCGATGCCACTCATGCCGATACCGCCAATACCAATCAGGTGAATCTTTTTAACACCATTTAATATTTCTATGTACGGTTTTGACATTTATGAAGTCAATTTTAGAACTTCTTTAGCTATCTTCCCGGCCGCTTCCGGGTCACCAAACTGCTTTATATTCATCCTCATATTAGATTGAGTCTCCGTATCACTGAGGATACTTTCTATCGTAACGAACAACTTTTCTTCAAGCTCTGACTGAACCAGCACTTTAGCCGCACCTTCTCTTTCTAATGCCCTTGCGTTCTTCTCCTGGTGATTCTCGGCTGCATAAGGATAAGGTACGAGTAAAGCCGGAACTCCAATCGAAGATAATTCCATAATGCTGCTGATACCCGCCCTATGCTGTATGCAAATCCCATATTCTGAATGAACTCATAAACCTTGACATTCGGGTTCACGGTGCCGAACTTATCATGCAGTTCATCGAAGTCGGTTTTCCCAACCTGCCATATCAGGTTAAGGTCCATCTCCATCAGCTTATCGAAATTCCCTGCAATCGTATCATTTATTCCTTTAGCACCCTGGCTACCACCAAATATAAATAAGGTCTTTTTGTTTTCATCCAATCCAAAGAACTTGTACGCTTCAACCCTCGAAGTAAGATTAAGCGATGTTCTCACCGGATGGGCGATATGCACAAGCTTATGCTTAAACTTCAAATGAGCGGTTGTCTCCTCGAAGTTAATCACGATCTTATTTACATATCGCGCAAGAAATTTCGTTGCTCTTCCCGGGAAAGCGTCACCGCCCTGAATGAGAGCCGGGATACCCAGCTTAGATGCCGCGTATATTGCAGGAACACTCGCGTATCCGCCCGTCCCTACAGCCGCATTCGGCTGAAACTCCCTTATTATTTTCTTACAGTCGCTCACTGCTCTCATTAATTTAAGCGGCAGTCCTATGTTTTTTATTATGCTTTTTCTGTCGAGACCTTTTATCTCGACGGTCTTTAACTCGTAACCGCATTCAGGAACTATCTTTTCCTCTATCCTTCCCTTCGCACCGATAAAAAGTATCTCGACATCATTAACCAGTTTCCTTATTTCATCTGCTATAGCTATCGCGGGATAAATATGCCCCCCGGTTCCGCCGCAGGCAAACAAAATACGCATTAAATATTAAGCTCCTCTCCCCGAGGCGCTTCATCAAACGTTGCTTCAGGTTCGTTCCTGAAGGATGAAATATTTAAGAGCACACCAATAGCGATCGAATTAATTATCATTGCAGTACCACCGTAACTTATAAACGGCATGGGCACACCAGTTGTCGGAGCGATACCCGTCGATACGAACATATTAATAACCGCATACGCTGTGATGACAGCCGTTATTCCAAAAGCTACATATTTACCGAAATCGTCCTTTATCTCCTTAGATACTTTGAAACCTCTGTACATTATAATCATGAACAGCAGTAAAATTGCCATCGTACCAAGAAATCCATACTCTTCACCGATAACCGAATAAATAAAGTCACCATGCGCTTCAGGCAGGAAGAACTCCCTCTGGAGTGAATTTCCCGGTCCGATACCGAACAATCCGCCGTTACCAAATCCGATTATCGCCTGATACAACTGGTAATTAGAATCACCGCCGCCGGTATACTCAGCATGCGAAGTTAGCCGTCCGATGATATATGCTTTTGAGAGAACGAAAACTATTCCAAACGGTATCAAAGCAACTATCGTATAAAAAATGTGCTTCAACTTAACATTGGAATTCAATAAAAGCAAAATGCCTGTTCCAAATATAATCAGAGACGTAGAGAAGTTAGGCTGTAACGCGACCAGCGCTGTTACCAACAACAAGTAAAACAATATCGGTAAATATCCTCTATACAGCATCCACGTGTATTCCTTCTTCCTGACCAGTAATGCTGACAAATAAATCAGCAGAGTAAACTTAGCCAGGTCAGAAGGCTGGAAACTCAACGGTCCGATGAAAATCCATCTTGCAGCTCCCTTTACAGTTGTTTGTCCGCCGATAAAAATGTAAAGCAGCATTATTATAGAAAGCCACATAAGGGGTTTGCTAATATCCTGCAGATAGCGGTAATCTATTTTCGCGAAAAGGAAAATACAGAACAATGATATCACCACCCTTATAGCATGCTGCTTGAAAAGGTAGCTCGAATCAGAGAACTCATCTGAAGCGAACGACGAGCTGGCGCTGTACACTGCGCCGATGCTGAATATCAACAATATCAGCACGGGCATCAGGATCCAGATATCTATTTTTCCTTTTTCAATCTTCATAATGAGTTAACTATTCTTTTAAACTCTTTCCCTCTCTCTTCGAAATTTTTGAACAAATCAAAACTTTTGTGCGCGGGTGAAAGAAGGACTACATCCCCGGCTTCGGCTGAGCTGTACGCTCCTTTTACCGATTCATCAAACGAATCGTATCTTTTAGTGTTTACAATGTTCTTAAAATAATCTTCAACGATACCGGCTGTCTCACCGACAGCTATAACTTTTTTCACTCTTTCCTTAACCAGATCTTTGATGCCGTCGAAGTTTGCTTTTCCCTGTCCGCCAAGAATAAGAACGATATTCTTATTAAAGCTCATCAGAGCCATCTTAGTAGATTCGACGTTAGTAGCTTTTGAGTCATTATAGAATCTTACTCCTTCGATCTCTTTAACGAACTCTATCCTGTGCTCGACGCCTTTGAATTCCGTCAATGTCTGTCTTATGATGTCATCACTAACGCCAAATTCCTTGACGCTGATGATGGACGCCATAACATTATACACATTATGCATACCCTTAATAAAAATGTCTCCTGTATTTATTATTCTTGATTCCATGTCATTTTTAAAGTAAACTACTTCTTCATTATCTATGTAACATCCTTCACTGCAATTGTTTTTAACACTCTCTTTGTTCAACCCAAACCCTGCTCTTCGCGCTTTTGTACTCACATTCCTCATTATATCTTCATCATCGACGTTGTAAACGAATAGATCTTCTTCGTCCTGGTTCATAGTTATCTTCATCTTAGCAGCCATGTAGTTCTCCACCGTTTTGTGCCAGTCAAGGTGATCCTCTTTGAAGTTAAGGAACGCTGCTACACGAGGTTTGAAGTCCTCTATTGTTTCGAGCTGAAAGCTGCTGACTTCAAGTACAACGACCGAATCTTCCTTCACCTCAGATACTATCTGCGAAAATGCTAATCCTACGTTACCGCAGACTTTAGCGTCCTTCCCGGCATTCTTTAAAATCTCCCCCGTTAATACCGTCGTTGTTGTTTTGCCGTTTGTGCCTGTGATTGCTATTACCGGTGCTTTGCAAAACCAGTATGCTGCTTCGATCTCACTGACTACTTTTTTCCCGGCTTTGATTGATTTTACTATCACCTCGCTATCCATCGGGATACCCGGGCTTTTTATCACTACGTCGCTTTCGTAAACTCTCCCGGTGTGACCACCAAGTTCGTATTCGATGCCGGTTTTTTCGAGGAGCTGCGGGTCGAAGTAATTCAGTTTTTCGACCGGTGATGAGTCACTCAGGAACACATCAGCTCCTGTGTCTTTCAGCAGTCGGGCAATCGCGATGCCGCTTCTTCCCGCTCCGAGTATTGTAAAAGAACTATTTTTAATATCGTCTAACTGCAATCTTATCTGATCTTAAATGTTGCCAGTGTTACAATGGCAAGTATTACTGCAATAATGTAAAATCTCATAACAATCTTCGGCTCCGGTACACCGGTCATTTCAAAGTGATGATGGAGCGGTGCCATTTTAATGATCCGCCTACCTTCGCCGTACTTCTTCTTGGTATATTTAAAATAGTACCTTTGCATTATAACAGAAAGAGCTTCTATAAAAAATATACCACCCAGTATGGGCAGAAGGAACTCTTTCTTAACCAGAATGCTCAACGCTCCAACCGCACCGCCAAGTGCGAGAGAGCCTGTGTCTCCCATAAATACCTGTGCAGGGTAGGTATTGAACCATAAAAAACCAAGGGCAGCTCCGGCGAGAGCAGTACAAAAAATTGAGAGCTCGCCGGAACCCTTGAGATAGATAATATTAAGGTAATCAGCCGTTAGAATGTTACCTGACACATATGCAATGATACCGAGTGTGAGAGCTACAATTCCCACCGTCCCGGTAGCTAATCCATCAAGACCGTCAGTCAGGTTCACCGCGTTTGAAGTCGCGATGATAATGAAAATTATTATCGGTATATAAAAGATCGAAAAATCAAACTCTACTGATTTCAAAAAAGGTATCGTGGTTATGGTGTTTATTCCGTCAAACTGCGGAGCGAAGTAAATCACCAACGCCATCACAAGCCCCACAATGAACTGTCCGAGGAGCTTATACTTGGCTACGAGTCCTTTTTTATATTTCTTTATTACTTTTAAATAGTCATCAGTAAAGCCTACTATGCCAAGCGAAATCGTTACGAATAGAATTATGAGAACGTATATATTTGTCAGGTCACCCCAGAGTAATACCGGGGTAAGAGTGGAAATAAGAATGATCAATCCCCCCATTGTCGGAGTACCGGCTTTTGACCAGTGAAACTCCGGACCATCTTCTTTTTTGGCTTCGCCTATCTGCTTCTTCTGAAGGATCTTTATGATCTTAGGACCAACGAAGAAGCCGAGAACCAGAGCCGTGATGGCGGACAGCATTGCTCTAAATGTAATGAACTGGAATGCGTCAAATCCCGGTGTATTGAATGTACTATTGATGTATTCCGCTAAGGAATAAAGCATCTTTCCCCTTTAGTTTATAATGCTGTTTAGCACATCTTCCATTTGCATTCCCCTTGATCCCTTCACGTAAATAATGTCCCCTTTTCTGATCACCGCTTTCAGCATCTTAGCCATATCTTCTTTTGAATCGAAGTAAAAATTATTCTTTACACCCTTTGCTGATTTGAAAGTGTTAAATGATTCTTTTCCGTAAGTATAAAGATTTTCGAATTTCATTTTCTGCACCTGCTTTCCTATCTCAGAATGCTCTCGTTTGCTTGCCGCTCCCAGTTCCAGCATATCCGACAGCACGAGGTATTTATTACCTTTTGTTGAGTAATCCTTTACCGTTTCCAGTCCCATTACAACTGAGTTGGGATTACTGTTATATGTGTCGTTTATAAAGATCATTCCGTTTCTTTTTAAGATTTCCATCCTTTTTGAACTTGCCTGTTTAAAATTACCCAGGGCTTTTTTGATCTTAGGTACAGGTACTCCGAAATACATTCCTACTGCTGCAGCTGCCAGTCCGTTATAGATTGAGTGCTTACCAAATGTCGAGATCTTTAGTTCAAAGCTTTTTCCGTTTTTTGTTACCCTTATCACCGGCTCGAAGTTGCTGTTAAATTTTATGAACTTACCCGTAATGTCGGATTTATAACCGTATGAGTAAGTCGATTTTTTACCGACAGGGAGTTTCTTCGCGTAATCCCGGATAAATTTATCATCCAGGTTAATAAAGCAAACCCCTTCTCTTTTCTTCTTCAGGTAATCGTATAGCTCGAACTCAGCTTTAGCCACACCTTTTTCTGTTTTAAAGAACTCCAGGTGCTCTTTGCCGATGTTTGTCACCAGACCGTAATCAGGCTCGGCGATCGTGTTAAGGTAATCGATTTCACCGAAGTGGTTACATCCTACTTCGAGCACACAGAATTGGTGCTTTGAATTCATCCTTAACAGCGTAAGGGGAAGACCGATATGGTTATTGA
>CALGOI010000206.1 GCA_937959065.1 uncultured Ignavibacteriota bacterium
CTGCCCTTTAGCAATGTCCTCACAGCCAGCTTAACCGAATCTGCGGGAGTTCCATCACATGCGTATCCATAAAAGTTTTTATCGAGCAAATTCCTGGCCACCCTGATTGGGTTTGCAACTGTCACCGCATGTCCGACTGCACTCTGCTGTGAACTTGGGGCTACTACTATTACTTCTCCTATTTTCCGCATTTCATTCATCAATGCCCTTATCCCTTCTGACTCTATCCCGTCGTCATTAGACACTAAGATCAATGGCTTCTTTTTACTCATTTTCCTCTTTTACTTTTTCAAGTTTTTTCCAGATATCACCTTTTAGTTCATCCAGGTTATCACCGGTAATCGCTGAAATCAAAACAATCTCTTCTTCTGTTTTAATTTTCCTTATTCTCTCCTTTGTTTCATCGAATACCGCATCTGTTTTTGTAAAACATAATATCCTCGGCTTTCCCATCATTTCATCGGAGTAACTTCTGAGTTCATTAACCAGCATATTATAATCAGTTAGCGGGTCGCTGTCTATATATTCATTCTCAAGCTTTGTAGCATCGAGGAGAAAGAGCAGAATCTTTGTTCTTTCTATATGTCTCAGGAACTGTATCCCCAGCCCCTTTCCTTCGGATGCACCTTCTATTATTCCCGGTATATCCGCTACAACATATGTATCATAATCCCCGTGTTTCACAATGCCGAGATTTGGTACCAGCGTGGTGAACGGGTAGTCAGCAATTTTAGGCTTAGCGGCTGATATCTTCGAAATCAGTGTGGACTTCCCTGCATTGGGAAATCCCACCAGCCCCACATCAGCAATAAGCTTCAACTCAAGTATTACCTCTTTCTCTATGCCGGGTTTTCCATCTTCTGCTATCCGCGGTGCCTGGTTTGTCGAGCTTTTAAAATGGACATTACCTTTCCCGCCGCGCCCGCCTTCCAGCACCACTTCCCTTTGGAAATCTTCCAGTAATTCCGCAAGCACTTCACCTGTCTGAGCATCCCTAATTATTGTGCCCATCGGTACTTTAACAATTATATCAGCTCCGTTCTTACCTGTCTTGTCTCCGCCCTGGCCGTGTTGGCCGCGCTGTGCTCTGAAATGTTTATTATACCTGTAATCGAGAAGTGTAGAAAGATTTGATGTCGATTCAAATATGACATTACCACCGTTGCCGCCGTCTCCTCCATTGGGTCCGCCGCGGGGAACGAATTTCTCACGCCTGAAACTCACACACCCGTTACCGCCGTCTCCTGACTTAATGTATATTTTCGCGTAATCTATAAACATCTTTACTTTTCCAGCTGGTTATAATAATCGTTCAATACATCTACAAACAAAAGAACTGT
>CALGOI010000207.1 GCA_937959065.1 uncultured Ignavibacteriota bacterium
CGCCTGGTCTTAGCTGTAATAACCGCGGTCTTTGCTTATTATATTGAGATATACCTCTGAATCAAAGTAAAGGTTTATAAAGTTTATATTTCGATTATTAAATCCTTTTAAAATATCTTCAAATGACTTTTTACAAAGAAAATATTTAATCCTGACCTTTTCATCCCGGTACTTCTTATCCTGCCACCAGTCATTTTGCTGCGCGTATAAATTACCGGAAAATAAACTTAATAATATTATTAGTGATAATGTCCGTTTAATCAAAAGTATTCCTCAAACTTAGAATTTTGTTTAAATTAAATAAATTACGCTCTTAAATCAATTTATATAAAGCATTTAGCTCCATTATGTTCCCCGAAAATTAATCCTATTAACAATTTCCTTTGGTTTTACTTTCAACTGTAATTTTATATTGAATAAGAAAACCTAAAACTGTAATTTGGTTGTTTCCGATTCTTTGGAATGCCGGGGTAGCTCAGCTGGTTAGAGCGGCGGAATCATAATCCGTAGGTCGGGGGTTCAAGTCCCTCTCCCGGTACAAATTTTTTACATTTCTGCAACTTACCTTATCTGGTTACGTATTTTCTTGTAATACCAAAAATGTCACACTTTTAAATCTTGAATCTATGGCATTTTATTATTAACTTGGAAACTTAAAAAACGATATTAGTTTCCAAAAACACTATGAACGAACCGGATATTTTACACTCTGAACAGGAAAGAGAAAGAATTCTTAACTACTCTATCAATAAATTTCACGCAGAAGGATTTTACAAAACAAGCATGGATGAGATTGCTCGTGATCTGCAAATTAGCAAAAAGACCATCTACAAATATTTTCAATCAAAAGAAATATTACTTGAAGCAGTTGCAGGTTGGCTCATGAATGAATCTAAAACCCATATAGATTCAATTCTTTCATCAAGCGACAATGTTGTTGTAAAGTTTATTAAGATTATTAATATGTATAACAGTAAAGTACTAAAATGCAGCGATAAATGGTTTACAGACCTGCAGATACATGCGCCAAAGCTATGGCAAAAGATTGACGAATTTAGAACTAACCGCATATACCTGATACTGTCCGAATTGATAAGCGAGGGGAAGAAAGAGGGATTAATGGAAAAGGATATACCGACTTGTGTTATAGTAACTTCTTATAATTCAAGTCTGAGATCTATGGTAAATTACAAATTTCTATATGAAAATAATATTTCAGTCAGTGATGCAGCTAACCATGCCATGAAGATCCTTTTAAATGGCATACTTACCAAAAAGGGAAAACAGGAATTTGCCAGGCACCGCAATGTAATGGAGCAAGCAGTTTCAGATTATTACAAATTCGACGCAAACTAAATAACATCATAATAACATCATCCAAATGATGAAAAAAATTATTATAGTATTTACACTCACTCTTAATGCAGTATTCTGTACCTCCGCCGGAGCACAGGTAAACAAGGTTTTAACACTGCGGGAAGCAATATCTTTAGCTGAGGAAAATAATTCCGACATTGTAAAATCCAGACTTGATCTTATGATAGCCAAAACTCAGGTATCGGAAGCATATGCTGACAATCTAATACCGAGCCTGACACTTACATCCAATTACACACGTGCCTTCAAAAAGCAAGTATTTACTATATTCGGAGAAAATATCGAGATTGGAACTGATAATGCAATTTTGAACACTTTATACCTGCAAGAGTCCATTCCTATTTTAGGTACACCGGTTTTTCAGGGAATCAGAATTGCCGAATATTATGAAAAACTTAACTCTGAAACATTAAACTCAGTGAAAGTATCTGTAAAACAGGACGTAACGGAAGCTTATCTGAATGTACTTTTTGCAAAAGAAATACTTGACGTTAATAATGAAAGGATGAAAAACTCAAGCGATAATTTTGCTGTGGTAGAATCTAGATATAGAAATGGGGTCGCCACTGAGTTTGATTTACTTAGGTCTAAAGTTACTATGGAAAATATAATACCCGTAATTGATAAATCGGAAAATGATTTGAAGTTAAGTAAACTCTTTCTTAAACAGATAATCGGAATTAAACCTGAAGATAATATTGAAGTGACGGGAAGACTAACTTATGACAGTATCGAAATTTTTTCAAATACAGACGAATTAATAAACAGAATTGTAGAAAACAACGTTGCAGTTAGACAACTGAAAATATCACGGCAAATAAACAGTGAACTTTCAAGGGTTGAAGAGAAGACTCTGCTTCCAAAACTTTCTGTATTTGGACAGTATCAACTGGGAGCAAATGAAAACGATGACAAAAGTATTTCTGATTACAGATTTTTTAACACCCTTTCAGCCGGTATAAACCTTACATGGGACCTAAACATCTTCCGAAAAGGACATGCAATTGACAGAACTGAACTGGAAGTCAGAAAATCCGATGAAAATATTTTAGACGCAAAAAGAAAACTCAGGACTCAGGCAGAAAGTGTGATACTTAGTATGGAAGATGCAAAAAAACGAATAATTTCGCAAAAGGAAAATGTTAGACTCGCAGAGAGAAGTCTGGAATTAGCAAATCTTAGCTTCCTGAATGGAACAGCTACTCAACTGGATATTTTTAATACCCAACTAACATTAAGCGAAACTCAATTAGGTTTTTACCAGGCAATTTTTGATTACCTGGTTGCTAAATCAAAATTAGAAGAACTCTTAGAAAAATAAAATGAATAATCTCAAAAAATTTAAGATTTTTTACATAACGTTTTTTTTCTTGCCAATACTGATTACCCTATCTTCATGCGGCAGCGAAGAAACTCTCGAAGAGGAAGAGAAGAGTGTCTCATATGTAAAAACAAGGACACTGACCACCGAAGAGTTTACCGAAACCTATAGTGTAGTAGGTGTCGTAAAACCTTATGAAGAAGCCACTCTCTCTTCCGAACAAGGCGGAATTATAACTTATCTGGCAGTTGATAAAGGAAGTAGGGTCGGCAAAGGACAGGTTGTTATAAATATAAAAAAGGATTGGCTCCTCAAACCAATCCTTAATTACTGAAGCGAATATGAAAGATTGTTACGATTATATGAATCCGGTGTAGCAACAGAACATCAGTTCACAAACGCCAAATATAACCTTGAGATTGCCGAAAAAACAATGGATGTCGCCGAAACAAGACTCAGTGCAAGCGTAGTTCGTTCACCGATTAGTGGTGTAGTCGATGCAAAAATGATGAATAAAGGTGAAATGTCTTCACCCGGAGCACCAATTGTGAGAGTTGTTAATGTTGCAAGAGTTAAAGTCGCTGTTGGTATACCTGAGAGATATGTAAATGACATTACAAAAGGAACCACTGTTAAACTTGAATTTGATGTCTTTCCCGATGAAACGTTTTCAGGAATAGTTGATTATGTTTCACCTACTATTAGCAGTACAAATAGAACATTTGAAATTGAAGTAGTAATTAACAATCCTGATGGAAAGCTAAAACCGGAAATGAGCGTCAATGTGACGGTTACAAAAAATAGAGTAGCCAATGCTATAGTTCTGGACCAGGGTCAGATAGTTGACTTTGGTGATGAAAAATATGTTTTCGTTGATGAAGGTGGAATTGCAAAAAAACGTACTTTGACTCTTGGCGGTATTAACGGTAATTATGTTCATATTCTTAGCGGCCTTAACCCGGGAGATGTTTTGATCTACGAAGGTTATCAGACACTATCTGAAGGTGATGAAATAAAAGTCATTCAATAAAATTTAGCAAACAGAAATGACAATATCAGAATTATCGGTAAAAAATAAAGCTGTTATATATGTTCTACTAATTATAATAATAATTGTGGGGGCTATGTCTTATGTCTCTATTCCCAGGGAATCTTCTCCTTCAATTACTATTCCTTTTGTGTTTGTTTCCACTGTTTACCCCGGCGTTTCTCCCGAGGATATGGAAAAACTTGTTACACAGGAAATTGAAAAAGAGCTTAAAGGAATAAAAGATGTAAAAAATATATCCTCTACATCTATGGAAAGTTTTTCATCCATTATTGTAGAATTTAATACAGATGTAAAAATCGAGGATGCATTGCAAAGAGTAAGAGACAAAGTCTCTATTGCCAAAGCAGATATGCCAAACGATATTGAGGAACCTGAAGTTTCCGAGATTAATCTCTCCGAGTTGCCTATCCTGTATGTTAATCTCTCAGGAAACTATGGACTCGCTGAAATTAAGAAAGTCGGAGATGACATTTCTGACAAAATTGAAGGAATTCCAGGTGTTCTGAGCGCTGATGTTAGTGGTGGCCTTGAACGTGAGGTTAAAGTCAGTGTTGATGCGAATAAGCTCAAATATTACAATATTGCATTTAATGATATTATTTTTGCTATACAAAATGAAAACGTTAATATCCCCGGCGGGAATGTTGACCTGCAGCAAAAAAGTTTTACCGTGAAAGTTCCCGGTGAATATAAAGACCCTACTAAAATAGCTAATATTGTTGTGAAAAGCCCGCAAGGAGATCCAATTTTCGTTCGTGATGTTGCTAATGTTGTTTATGGATTCGAAGACAGAACTACTTATTCAAGAGAGAATGGAATTCAGGCTGTAACTATAATTGTCAAAAAAAGAAGCGGTGAAAATATTATAGAAATAAATGAGAAGGTTAAAGAACTGGTTGCTGAAGCAAATATTCCCACAGGACTTAATGTTAGTTTTACGGGCGATGAATCTAAAAATATTAAAGAAACTGTTAAGGAACTGGAAAACGGAATCATAACAGGCTTTGTTCTTGTTGTATTCATACTTTTCTCGGCTATGGGTTTCAGAAACTCCATTATTGTCGCTACTTCGATTCCCTTGTCTTTTTTGATCGCATTTTCAATACTCTCTCTTATGGGAGTAACTTTAAATATCGTCGTGCTATTTTCTTTAATCCTGGTACTTGGTATTATTGTCGATGATGCTGTTGTCGTTAATGAAAATATATACCGACTTCAGGAAAAAGAAGGACTCTCTCCTTTGGATGCCGCAATCGAAGGTCCAAGAGAAGTTCAAATGCCTGTGTTTATTGCCACTCTGACAATTATTGCAGCTTTCTTCCCGCTCTTGTTTTTTCCCGGGATAGTCGGTGAGTTTATGAAATTTCTTCCTATTACAATTATCACATGTTTGTTTGCTTCTCTGTTTGTGGCGATGGTCATTAACCCTGTGTTATCAAGCATTTTCATTAATGTTAAGAAAGAAAAGGAAAAACTCGCTAAAACGTCAAAATTTAATGTACTTATGCGATATCATCGCTGGTTTGACAGAATGTTTGATAATACTACCCACATGTATGAAAGATTCTTGAGATTTCTAATGCGTTGGAGAAAATCTACAATACTGGCTGTATTTGGATTCCTTATTTTTATTTTCGTACTGTATGGTGGACCTTTGAATACTGGTATGGAGTTCTTCCCAACTGTTGACCCCCCATCGGCTAATATCAATATATCTATGCCGGTCGGTACTACAATAGAAAAAACAAATGAGGTTACTAAACGGATAGAAAAAGAGCTTCCTCAATTCAAAGCTGTCGAATATTATGTTACTTCTGTAGGACAAGAAATAAGCACGGACTTCACAAGCTCTGGAGGAAATCAACCAAACAAAAGTACAATTACCGTTAACTTTTATGACTTTCACGATCGAGAAGAAAGTTCTATAAAAACTGTTGAAGATATCAGAAATGCAGTTACAGGAATTACTACCGCTGAAGTTTTAATTAGCCAGCAAGCTGCCGGTCCACCCACAGGCGCTCCCGTCAATCTGGAACTTTCTGGAGATGATTATGGAATATTAGCAGAGTATACAGATAAAATAGAAAAAGAAATTCGTAATACTCCGGGTTTAACTGACCTCAAAGATAACCTCGATAGGGTCAGCCCCGAAATTACTTTTATTATTGATCGAGAAAAAGCCGCTCTCTACAAGCTAAGCACAACTTCAATTGCTTCAACTATCCGTACTGCTGTCAGCGGTACGGAGGCCAGTACCTTTAGAGTTGGTGAAAATGAATATGATATTACAGTTAGACTTGATTCAAATCAAAGAAATAATGTCCAGGACCTTGCTAACCTTTATGTTGCCGACAAAGATGGAATTCTTATTCCACTGAGTTCTGTTGCAAAATTAGGGTATACATCGGGTATTGGATCAATCAAAAGAAAAGACCTTAAAAGAGTTGTTACGATTTCTGGTAACGTAGCTCCGGGTATTAATGCTGAAGATGTCTTAAAGGCTGTCCAGGGAAAACTTAAAAATATGCAGCTTCCTGGTGGATATGAAATTAAATACACCGGACAGCAGGAAGAGCAAATGGAAACCCAGGCGTTTCTCGGAAAAGCATTTGCTATCACTATACTATTGGTATTCTTCCTTCTGGTTATGGAGTTCAATAATTTCAGTACCACATTTATTATCATGTTCTCTGTGATCCTTTCTTTGATTGGTGTTCTTATTGGACTTATTGTTACACAGACACCTTTCGGACTGGTTATGTCAGGTATTGGGGTTATTTCACTCGCTGGAATTGTAGTCAGGAATGCCATCGTTTTGCTGGACTTTCAGAAAGAGCTTGAGAGAAGAGGTATGGATAGAATTGAATCTACTATTCAATCCGGGAAAATTAGGCTTAGACCTGTTGTTCTTACTGCGGCTACTACAATACTTGGACTTGTTCCTCTAACTACAGGATTCGACTTTGATTGGCAGACATTCCATTTTGTTAGTGGTGGTCAGAACACGGCTTTTTGGCAGCCAATGGGTACTGCTATTATATTCGGATTAGCTTTTGCTACATTCTTGACTCTTGTTATTATTCCGGTTCTTTATGTTTCAGTAAATAATCTGCTTGATAAGATATTTAAAAGAAATAAAACGAAAAATGTGGACTTTGAAGGTTCCGGAGATGAACCAATAAAACCTGCAACAACGTAAATAGCTGATTCTAAATAATTTCTCAAAGGCCGGGGATGATATATTCCCGGCTTTTTCTTTTTTGATACATCTTATTCAATTGATTAATTAATCTGAGAGCCTTATTTTTAAGTTTGTCTATTTTAAAAACTTACGAGAAATGTCGGAATTAAAATTAACAGTAGCTAAAAGAGAGAAAACAACAGGATCCGGGCTTAATCAGCTCAGAAAAGAAGGTAAAATTCCGGGTGTATTTTATGGTACCGGTGAAAATAACATCCCGATAGTTGCAAATTTTCTTGATCTTAGACAATTCATATACACATCAGAATCACATATCATTGATCTGAATATCGATGGTACTAACGAAAAACATAGCTGTATCCTTAAAGATGTTCAATTTGACCCGGTGAAAGATACACCGCTTCATTTTGACCTTCTTGCATTACACAAAGGACAAAAGATCAAGATCGATGTTGGTGTCCATATCGTTTGAAATGCTCCGTGAATAAAAGAAGTCTGTATCCTTCAGCATTCACTTCATAAACTTGATATCGAATGCCTCCCAAGCGACATTCCCTCACATATCGATGTGGATGTATCTGAACTTAATCTTGGTGATGCTATAAAAGTCGCAGACCTTAAACTTGAAAATGTTACAATCTTTAATGATGAAAACGCTGCTATCGTTTCTGTAGTTGCTCCTAAGATTGTTGAAGAACCTGAAACAGGTGAAGAAGAGGACGAAGATGCTGAACCGGAAGTTATCGGCAAAGGTAAGTCTGATGACGAAGGTGATGAAAGCGAAGAAAAATCCGAAGATAAAGAGTAATCATAGATTACAGAATTATATCTAAGATTTGAAATTAATAGCTGGACTGGGTAACCCGGGCGAAAAGTACCGGTTTACCAGACATAATATCGGGTTTTTAATAATAGATCACATCGCAAGTTCTTTTGAAAGCTACAGAGAATTAAACACTCCGTTATACACAGCCGTTTCTCCGGATTCTGAAACCCCGGATTTTATTCTGCTGAAACCACATACTTATATGAATAGAAGCGGACTGGCACTGGCTGAGTTTATGAATACTAACGAAATCCCGCTTGAAAACCTTTTGGTTATAGTGGACGATTTTAATATCCCGCTTGGCTCGATTAGAGTTCGGAAAAACGGTTCTGACGGCGGACACAACGGACTGGCAAACATTGCTGAGGTTTTCCGGACTGAAGAGTATCCCAGGATGCGTATCGGCATCGGTCCGTTGGAACAACTTTCCAAAGATGATTATATAGATTTTGTTCTGACCAACTTTTCAGATAAGGAATTCGAAACTATCGACAAGTTGATGCCTGTTTACGAAAAATGTATTTTGAGTTTTATCACTGATGGCATTACCAAAACTATGAATAACTACAATAAATCCTTTATTGAAGAAATCAACGATTAAATTTGCTTTCTACCTCCGCAAAATGAATCTCATAACAATTATTAATTATATAAATAAAATACAATTAAATGGAGAATAATTTAATAATTTTAATACCTGTTTTCGGTGTTATTGCTCTCCTGTTTATTGCTATACGCTCTAAATGGGTTAGCGCACAGGATGCCGGTACGGATAAAATGAAAAGGATCTCTGAAAGTATTTCCGAAGGAGCTATGGCTTTCCTTAGGGCTGAATACAAGATCCTGTCCATATTCGTAGTTTGTGTTGCTATTCTTCTATTCATAAGCGGTTCCAGCAGCGCGGATTCATCACCGCTGATCGGTGTATCTTTTATAGTTGGTGCTGTATGTTCAGCTTTAGCCGGTTTCATCGGAATGAAAGTTGCGACCAAAGCTAACGTTAGAACAACAAATGCTGCCAGGGAAGGCCTTGGTAAAGCACTCGAAATAGCGTTCACCGGAGGCTCGGTTATGGGACTTGGAGTTGTTGGACTTGGAGTACTTGGATTAGGCGGATTATTATTGATCTACAGCAATATAATCGGATTGGATTCTACTACAGGTGTTAATACGGTTATGACTATTATAACCGGCTTCTCCTTCGGAGCTTCATCAATAGCACTGTTTGCGAGAGTAGGTGGTGGTATCTATACAAAGGCTGCTGACGTTGGCGCGGACCTCGTAGGTAAAGTTGAAGCTGGTATCCCTGAGGATCACCCGCTTAACCCGGCTACAATCGCGGATAACGTTGGTGATAACGTTGGTGACGTTGCCGGTATGGGCGCTGACCTATTCGAATCATACGTTGGTTCAATTATCGGTACTATGGTGCTTGGTGCTGCATTCTTAGCTGCAGGTGGTTTTACAGATGATTTTGGCGGACTATCCGCTGTTTTACTTCCATTAGTACTGGCTGCTGTAGGTATCCTTACTTCCATTCTTGGTACTTTCTTCGTTAAAGTAAAAGAAGGCGGTAACCCGCAAAAAGCCCTTAACATTGGTGAATTCGGTTCTTCAATTATAATGATTGTCGCATCCTATTTTATAATCACATGGATGCTCCCGGCATCATGGACATTTGTGGATCCTCTCTATGGGGAAACACGTGAAATGACTTCGCTGGGTATATTCTTTGCCACGATCATCGGCCTTGTTGCCGGTGTGCTGATTGGTGTTGTTACTGAGTATTACACGGGTACAGGCAAAAAACCTGTCCTTTCTATTGCAAAACAATCCCTTACCGGTACTGCGACAAATATTATCTCCGGTCTCGGTATCGGTATGATATCTACTGCAATTCCGATTTTGATCCTGGCATTCTCAATTATCGGAGCATTCTACTTTGGCGGACTTTACGGTATAGCTATCGCGGCCGTGGGTATGCTTTCAAATACAGGTATACAGCTCGCTGTTGATGCTTACGGTCCTATTTCCGATAATGCAGGAGGTATCGCTGAAATGTCCGAACTTCCGAAAGAAGTAAGATCAAGAACAGATAAACTCGATGCTGTAGGTAATACTACTGCCGCTATCGGTAAAGGTTTTGCGATCGGTTCAGCGGCTCTTACTGCATTAGCACTTTTTGGAGCTTTTATGACAACTGCTCATATCACATCTATTGACATTTCTAAAGCCGGTGTTATGGCTGGATTATTCATCGGCGGTATGCTTCCGTTCCTTTTCTCAGCTCTTGCTATGCAGGCTGTAGGACGAGCCGCTATGTCTATGATCAAAGAAGTTAGAAGACAATTCTCAAGCATTCCTGCTCTTACCGCAGCGCTGGGTGTTATGAGAAAGAACGAAGGTAAGGATTTTGACCAATGGACTCCTGAAGATAAGCAGACTTTTGAAGCTGCCGACGGTAAAGCTGAATATGGTAAATGTGTTGAGATTTCAACTAAATCTGCAATCCGTGAGATGGTTATCCCCGGTCTTCTTGCCGTACTTGCTCCGGTAATAATCGGTTTCGCGGGCGGTCCTGAGATGCTTGGCGGACTTCTCGCCGGTGTGACTGTAGTTGGTGTGCTTATGGCTATCTTCCAGTCAAATGCCGGTGGTGCATGGGATAACGCTAAAAAAATGTTCGAAGAAGGTGTAGAAGTGGATGGAGAGAAGTACTACAAGGGTTCAGACCCTCACAAAGCTGCAGTGGTCGGTGATACCGTTGGTGATCCTTTCAAAGACACTTCCGGACCTTCGCTTAACATCCTGATTAAGCTTATGTCAGTAGTCGCTCTTGTTATTGCAAGCTTGATCTAAGTAATTAGTCGTATAAAAATATTAAAAGCCCCGTCATAAAATGGCGGGGTTTTTTTTACTGCTTTTTAAAACTTCGGCCTTGGTTGTGAATTAATGAATGCCTCAATATCATAAGCTTTTTCCAATGTAAGTGAATTCTTATCATCGAATGGCATAACGTGGTAAATGAATTTCGCTGCCTTTTCCCGTGTTGACATACCGGCACCGTCATTATAGCTGTCACTTCCCCACAATGGTGGAACTCTGTACTTGACCTGGCCCGGAATATATGGGTCATTTTGTGCCCCCTCACCTGAACCTCCATGACAAGTTGAGCAGTACTTGTCATAATACTCACCGCCCTTTACCGGATCAGGATCGGTCGGCGGCGGCGGAATGTTTGGTATCCCTTGGTGATCTACTTTATATCCTTTTGGTACGTATTTACTGATAAATTCAAGATACGCAACCATAGCTTTCATTTCCCTGCTGTCTACAGGCAGCGGCTTGCCATTCATACTCCTCTCCATGCAGTCGTTTAACCTCTCCTGAATTGACTCCATCTTTTTATCCCTTTCACTATATTGAGGAAACCTGGAGGTAACTCCGACAAGGTTATACGAAAACATATTTGTCCCGGCGTCGAAATGACAATTACTACAGACAAGATTATTGCCGGCATATCTCATACTTGAATCTGAGCTCATCGGACCAATAAGAAGGCATGTATTATTTAAAAGATCTCTTCCATACTTTATCAATTCCTTATCCTCACCTTCCGGCAATTCGTTTATATCAGGGACTTTCCAGGATACGGTTGAATCGGCTGTATTCATATCCTGGTGTGGTGTAAACATTCCTAACTGATCCTTTAGTAATAGGAAAGTAATTACAGCAACAAAGAAAATTATCAAAACAGTTAATTGGACAGGTGTTAAAATTTTCCGGGAAGAATCCATCTATATATTTTTGGTTTTTAGGAAAATAAGGTTTTTATTAAAAAATTCATACTTTCAAATAATTGGCAATATAAACCGTACTATCTACCTTGACTTTTGGACAATTATCCGTTACATTTACGTTTTTATAAACTACCAATTTCCTTTAGGTTTGAATTCACATTTCACCGGTATTATATTGCACGAGTTTAATTTTGTTTGTGAAATTGATTTTTTAATTGAATGATATAAAAAAATGCGAGAGTAGATTGCTTAAGGAATTACCTGTTTTTACAAATGTGAATTTACCACCTGATTTAAAAATTTTATAAACCCTTGTTATTTAAGCTCTGACAAAAAATGCAGTTACTGAAAGATTTTCTAAAAAATGAGTTAAACATAATTGATGTTGATAATAAATTGTCCTCGTTTAATGCTTATGAAGAATTGTTACTTGAATGGAATAAAAAGATCAATCTTGTCAGCCGTAAAAACGATTCCATCGAGACACATTTACTTAATTCCTTGTTCTTCATTAAAGAATATCCACTAAAAGGCTTTGAAAAGCTCATTGACATTGGCACCGGAGGTGGATTTCCAGGAATACCACTGAAAATAATTTACCCGGATATCAGCATTACTTTACTGGATTCGATTAATAAAAAAGTTACAGTAGTTTCAGATATAATTCAAAAACTCGGTTTTATAAACGCTGAAGCTATATGCGGAAGAGCTGAGGATATTTCCAAACTGGATAAATACAACAAGAAATTTGATATTGTTATATCCAAAGCTGTTTCTACTTTGGATAATTTATATAAATGGGGTGACGAATTCCTTAATGATAACGGTAAATTCATTTGCATCAAAGGCGGTGATGTCTCCGAAGAATTATACGGCTTAACCAGATCCTGTCCGGGAATTAAAATACAGGTAATTGATTTTAATTTGCCGGAAAAATATAATATTGAAGACAAAAAAATCGTAATAATAAACTAATCTCTTTATGAAAATTTTATTCCGGTTTATATTAATTCTTTTTCTTGGTTTACTGATTCACAATCCTGTGTTTTCTCAAAATTATAATATTTCCGGGACGATCTATGATGCGGTAACTAATGAGCCTATACCATTCGCGACAATAAAGATCATCGGGAAAAATACCGGAACTACTTCCGATGAAAACGGCTATTATATTCTTAAGGTCAATAACGGGCTGCATGAAGTCCTTTTTTCTTACATTGGCTATAACTCCGATACAACGTCAATTAACGTTGAAGGTGACAACGTTAAACGAGACATCTTCCTCACTACATCAGAAATAATGATACAGGAGATCGTTGTTGCAGGGGAAGACCCGGCGTATGAAATAATTCGCCGTGCCATTAAATATAAGAAGGAATTCCAGAAAAATCTTAATCATTACGAATATGGAGCTTACTCCAAGTATGTACTCCGATCAAGCGCCGGCAGTATTGCCCCGGGAATGTTAATCGATTCCACAGGAGACCGTAAAATGGGAATATTCGGAATCCTGGAATCGCAAACGAAAGGGTACTTCAGAAAACCCGACGATTTTAAAGAAATTGTTCTTGCAAAAAAGGAAACAGCAAATATTACCCGGGGATTTGCTTTACCACTAGTGGTTAATTTCTACGATGAAGTAATCGACCTAAACCGGGTTAATATTCCCGGCCCATTAGCTGACGATGCTTTCGATCATTATGATTATAAACTTACCGGTACAACTTCAATTGACTCTATATTGATATACGAGATAAAAGTGTTTAATAAATCGAATCTTTCGCCTCAGTTCTATGGTGAAGTCTTCATTAGCGACAGTATTTTCTCTCTTATGAAGATAGATCTAAAAACAAATGACGCCGTTAACCTGAGGGGAATAACAGATCTGAATTTCCAGCAAAAATTCAGCACATATACAGATTCTAAATCCAACGAATACTGGATGCCGTCTGATATTCAGATATTTGCAGATGGGTCTTTTGCCGGACTGGTTAGTGTAACCGGTGAGATCTACTCGGTTATTTCAGAATATAAAATAAACGAACTTCTTCCTCCGGGTATATTCGATGAATACATTATTAAAGTAATGCCTGATTCTAAAAAGGACTCTATCTACTGGACAAACAACCAGCTTTTGAAAAGCACTGAGGAAGAGCGACGAGCATACACACTTATTGAGGAAGATGAGAAAAAGAAAGCAAACGAAATTCGCTTTAATATTACCGAATTAAAATTTGGGCGATATCTTTCTTCTAAGCCGCTAAACTATTACCATTTTAACCGTGTGGAAGGTAACTTTCTACAGCTAAATGCGGACTTTCGTAATGAACTAGGTAAAGATGATATAGAAGGCTACATAGGATATGGGTTTTCCGACAAGAAATTAAAATATGATTTTGAATACACTAAAAGGCTATTGAAAGACAGAAGTCTTAGCATTTCAGCCGGTCTCTTTAGAAGACTTAACATTATGTCATATAACTTGTTTGGATTGGCAGAATTCGAAAACAGTATTTCAGCATTGTTCTTTAAAAATGACCAGTATGACTACTTTTACTCTTCAGGTTATGATTTTGATATCGAATATGAACTGGTACCACAGCTGGAAATTGAATTAATGTACTCTCAAGCAAAACAATCGACCGCTTTTAAAAATACCGACTATAGTATTTTCAAGAGTGACCAGATTTTTAAAGATAACCCTCCCATAAATGATGCTTTCATACGAAAAACCGGGATTAGTTTTCGCATAGATCCAAACGAGTTTAAATTCATTGACTGGGGGGACGGTGATATCTCAAAAGTTAAACTTACACGATTTCCTGTTTTAAGAGTAGGGATGGATTATTCAAATAAGAATTTCCTTAATAGCACTTATGAATTCCGCAGATATTACGCTACCCTATGGGGTTCTGAAAATATCAATGCCTACTTTAATCCACGATATCGAATTGAAGGTGAAATTTTTTCAGGTGATGTCCCTTTCCAGGAACTCGCTTATTTCAATACAAGTGTGGGTGTTATTAATACCTCAAGAAATTTTAAAACGCTGACTTACCAGGAATTCCTCGGGGATAATATGTTCGCTTTTTACTTTGAGAATGACTTTGGGAAATACATATGGGGAAATATACCTATTCTGAAAGAATTTAACCTTATCGGCTTTTATAACGCGGGACGCATGGATATTTCCGATGCAAATAAAAACCTTTCTGCCTATAAAGGTTTCAGCGGTACAAACGGTATATTCCAGGAAACAGGTTTTGGTATTGGCGGTATTCTAAGTCTGCTAAGACTGGATTTCGGATGGAGATTGAATAATTTCCGGGAAGGAGAGAATTTCAAAATTGTACTATCCCTTGAAAGTCTAAGATAAAATAAGCCCCGCTTAAAGCGGGGCTTATAAATTACTTCATTAAAATCATTTTCTTTGTCTCTGCTGCCGCTCCGTCAACGATCAGTGAATAAAAATATACTCCGCTTGATAGACCAATGGCTGCTGAATTAAACTGAATATTCTGTACTGATGGCTGTATTGATGCATTATCTAATAATGTTGCAACTTCTTTACCTGAGATATCAAATATCTTCAGCGAAATAACAGACGATTTATTAACAGAAAACGGAATTGTAGTCATCGGATTGAATGGATTTGGATAATTCTGCCCAAGAGAAAAACCCTCGGGAAGATTTCCTGAATTTGGTTCAATTGAGGTTGTTAACGCAAGCTGTATTGCCTCCCAGGCATTTATCGTTCCCCACCCTATCAGCGAATTCGGGCTGTTCGAATTACTAGCTGTAGTCCTTAATACTCCTCTTATTTTCATTGGATTAAGTGAAGGATTTGCCTGAATTATCATGGCTACAACACCTGCTGCCATAGGACATGAAAATGATGTTCCGCTTCCAAATGATGTATACCCGTTATTTCCTGCACCAAACTCTGCTGTAACATTATCTCTACCCATTGCCATAAGATCCGGTTTAATCCTTCCGTCAACTGTAGGACCAACTGAAGAGAATGATGACCTTAACCCATCGGGGTCAATAGAACCGATAGTAATTACACTATCTCCGTCAGCAGGAGCACCTAATGTGTTATGGTTTGGATCAAACCCATAATTTCCGGCAGCATTTACTACTACTATTCCTTTTCCAACTATTAGATCAGCTCCAATTGTTATCTTACAACTATCACCGTTCATCCATGTCCAGTTATATGAATAAGGTGAACCCGGATCAAACTCTCTGTATATTAATGAAGAACTAATAATATCCGCTCCTAAACTATCTGCCCATTCTGCAGCTGCAATCCAGTTATCTTCCTCTACAGGAGTTTCACTCTCCGTATTTTCAGTCTTTGCTAAGATAACTCGCGAATCGAATGCCGGTGAAATTAAATTTCCCGGGCCATATCCTACAATAAGCGATAATACCCTCGTACCATGTGCGCCATCTCCCATTTGACCGGTCTGATTTCCTACATTGGTATCACCATTTACAAAATCATAAGTCCTCAAACCCCGTGCCCTTATGGAATCAAAACATGGATGTCCAAGGTTATCAAATCCTGTATCAAAACAAGCGATTAACACTCCTTTGCCTGTATATCCGCTGTCATGTGCTGTTGGTACATTGATTAGATCTGACTGATGGAATGAACCACCGTAATTTAAAATACCTGGATTGTCATTTTGTATGTTTTGTATTTTGTTTTGAGTATTTTCTTCTATTAATAAATCTTTTTCATAATCTATATTTGTCTTATACCTATCAACAAGTTCTATTTCTTTCACAAAATCTTCTCTTGCAATCTGCTCAATCTGCTGTTTTGTTGCGTAACACGAAACACTATTAAACCACTTTGAAATATTCTTAATATTTAAACCGTAGCTTTTTACAGAGCTTATGTAATTGTAATTTACCGGCAGATCCGTAAAATCTACTAAATCCCCCGACCCTCTCAATTTCCTTCTTTCAATAGCTTTTGGAGTTAACAATCTTTCTGGAGTATTAAGAATATGAACATTATCTCCTTTATCTTTAAAACTAATCCAAACAAGAAATTCTTCATCTTCTGAAACAATATTTAAAACTCTGTAAAGACTTTGGTTTATCTTAGATTCAATATTATTGCTGCTGACCCCTTTAAACGAAAAAAGGGCAATTACAGTTACTAATAATAGCCCGTATTTGTAAAATATTCTCATTATTTACATTTTTTATAAAAAAAATTCAAAATAACTTAACCCAGGTTAGGGAGAAAAAATTTCGCTAACACTAAATTAAACTACTCTATGACAAAATTATTATCAATTCTATTTTTACTGGTAATATCTGCAAATGCATTCGCCCAGGATTTGAATATCCCGAATAATGTATATGACAATGCTAGCGAAGAAGTTTCCAAAAAAAACGCATTTAAAAGGGAAAGATGGTTTTATGAGCAAAGAATGTATCCTTTCAATTATTTACCTGAAGACGCATACTCAAAGGCAATTCAGCAAAGAGACCAACTAAGGCAAACCCATGGATTCTACAATAGTTTAAGAAATAGCTGGATCAGTATTGGTCCTTCTTCTGGGTTCTATACAGGATGGGGTAATATATCTTCCAGGATTACAACTATTGCGATAGACCCCACTAACACAAATATTGTATATATCGGAGCAGCTTTTGGAGGAGTTTGGAAATCCACCGATGCAGGTTCTACATGGACACCTCTTACTGATAATGAAATTTCTTTATCTTCCGGATCGATAGCAATTGACCCTAATAATACCAATATTTTATATTACGGAACTGGTGAAGCTACATATAGTGGTGCCTCTTATTATGGACGCGGATTGCTAAAGTCCACAAATGGAGGACTTAACTGGACTCATTACCAATCCGGTTTACCATCTTTGACATATACTTCCAGATTAGTTATTCGACCGGGTCATTCAAATGAACTATTGGCTGCAATGGGTAACTCAGGTCTCTATAAAAGCACTGATGGTGGAGCTTCATGGACTCAGCTTCTGGTCGGAAGGTGTGATGATGTACTTTTTTCACCTACAGGTGATACAGCATACGCTGTAGGCTCAGGAACACAATATACAATTTCTACTAACGGAGGTGCCTCATTTAATATTGTTTCAGCCGGATTTGTTCCGGGCACAAGAAATCACATTGCAATATGCAGAAACTCACCTAATGTATTATATTTTGCAAGTTATTCCGGTTCAACAATTTCGGTTTATAAATCAACAAATGCCGGTTTTAATTATACTCAAATTTCACCCGGTCATAACTTTAACGGCGGACAGGCATGGTATGATTTTTATATGCATGTAAGTCCTATTGATCCAAATCTTGCTTATGTAGGAGCAATTGACATTTGGAGAACAACAAACGGAGGGACCAGTTTCCAGAATATATCTAATGCATACTCCGGTGGTCCGGTTCACCCTGACCAGCATAATTTTGCTTTTCATCCAACAGATGTCAATAAAGTATATTGCACTCACGATGGCGGTGTTATGTCTTCTAATAATAAAGGGGATTCCTGGACAAACCTCAATGCTACCCTTACTCTGACACAATTTTATAGAATTGCTGCTGATCCTTCTAATGCCGCTCATATAATGGGTGGTACTCAGGACAACGGAACTCAAAGAACTCTTGGAACTCTTAACTGGACTTTGGCTTTCGGTGGAGACGGAGGTGAAGTTTGTTTTAATCCTCAAGATCCTTTACAAGTATTAGGAGAAACTCAAAATAATGGCGTCAGAAGATCTTTAAATGGAGGAATTTCATGGGGAAATGCAACAAGCGGACTTACCGGTACCGGAGCTTGGGTTGGTCCTATAATTGCTCATCCCGATTCTGCTGGTGTCTTTTTTACTGCAAGACAACAAGTTTTCAAAACAACAAATACTGTAACTACCGGATGGGTGCCTATTTCTACAGGGACCTCCGGTACAATTAGGGAAATGGCTATTTCAAAATCAAATCCAATGACATTATACGCTACAGCCGGCAGCCAGATTTACAGGTCCACAAATGGAGGTTACACATTTACAAATGTGACCAGCGGAACTCCGGGAAGAACTATAACGAGTGTTAATATACATCCCGATTCTTCAAATGTTGCTATTGTTACTTTCTCGGGTTTTGGAACTGGAAAGATATATAAAACAACTAATAATGGTACTTCCTGGCAGAATATCAGCGGGAATATACCTGACACACCGGTAAATGACGGAATGATTTATTACCCGGGATTCTCGACAAGCACTTACATTGTTGCAACTGATGTTGGAGTATTCATATCTAATAATTGGGGCCTTTCTTATACTGAATTAGCCGACGGACTCCCCAATACTGTGGCCATGCATCTTGATTATAATGCTGCATCCAACAAACTCCGACTTGGTACTCATGGTAGAGGGGTATTTGAAACACAAATAGTTACATCGATCAGTAATATTGGTAATTCTATACCGGTAACTCACGCTTTATATCAAAACTATCCGAATCCATTTAACCCGACAACAAAGATAAAATTCGATATTCCAAAAGATTCTTTCTTAAAACAATCTGTTTTTGAAATACTTGGCCGAAAAATT
>CALGOI010000208.1 GCA_937959065.1 uncultured Ignavibacteriota bacterium
TTGGAGCGGGATTTCAGCGAGGAGGCGGTGATACTGCTGGATAAGCTGATGTCGAACGGCAAGAAGGTACGATTGATTGGTGTGCGGTTCAATGATTTCATGGATGACGATAACTCGGTGCAGGAGTCACTATTTCAGGATGTGGATAAGTACGATACTGTTGCTGATAAGATGGATGAGCTGAGGGAGAAGTATGATTTTGATGTGATAAAGTATGGTAAGAATTTTTAAGTCCAAATTGAAATTAATAATTCAATTTGGATATTCTAAAAAACTGTTTACTATATTACCATCCCCCCTATTAATTTTTTTATATTCCCCAAAATTCGAATCAATTCAAAGAATTTTTTTTTATTACAGAGTCCCATAAATGCCACATCATAAGATGCTGATATATAACAAGATGCATAAAAACACACTTAATATTAATAATGTGAATTTAATAAATTAAAAGTGGGTATTGACATTATACAAAAATAAATTTAATTTGTTGTTAGGGTCATAACAACAATAAAATAGATGGGGCATTAAAAAACATATAATAGGGAAAACATTCAATAATTGAAACATGGAATTAATCACAACAGTCAACATTATTTTTCCGACAGTGGGTGTACCATCGAGTCTCAAAGATACATCTATCACTGCATAAAAAAGCTTGAATCGTGGAAACAATACATCTAATCGAGCAATCCGGCAGTATAAATTACTATATCCAATTCGGTAAAATTCAGAATTTGTATTATCCTCATTTTGTGGCAGTATTGGAAGATAGTAAAATAAAGGTGGCATTGGATCATACTTTAATCGAGGGAAGTATATCCCCCGAAATATTAAATGAAATATTTCAATGGTCCAGGGAGCACAATGAAATTTTACATTCAGAATGGGAAATGGCAGTAAAAGAAAAGAAAGTTAATTTGTATTTGAAAAAAGCAGTTTAATAGTGGAATAATTCAGATGGAGTTTATATTATATCTTGGAAAATAAAATTGAAAAATTAGAGAACTTAGGATTTACTCTTAATGAATCGAAAGTATTTCTTTCATTGATGAGCGGTAATCTTATGACAGCGGCAGAAATTGCGAAGTCTGCCGGTATACCGCGTACGTCCGTATATGAGATATTAAAATCCTTTACAGAAAAAGGCATTTGCAATGAGATAGAGACTCCAACCAAGAATAAGTATGAAATAATAGATCCCGACATTGTAAAAGATAAGATCGAGCGTGATATAAAAAGAAGTAATAAAGTAAGGCTTGAATCACTTGAAAACACATTCAGTGAATTCAAAGCATTATATAAAAGTGAAAGCGATAAAGATAACGCACCTGATATAGAGATAATTCGCGGTTTCAACAAGCATCGCGAAATGAAATTTATGGATCTGATTAAGAAATCGAATAAAGAGATATTATTAACGAATAAATTAAGGGGGCGAATATACAGAGAGCAAAACGAAGAGGTTTTGAAATTTTTTAAGAGGGGTGGTGTAATAAGGACAATTTATGAAGTAACAACAGATTTTAAAATAAAAATAGATGACAACTGGGTAGATGTAACCGGTGAACAATTGGTGGAATTATGCGAAGGGTTTGAGAAAGATGGCGCACAGATCCGTTTATCCGATTCACCGCTTCAAAATTTTACCATTTTCGATGGGGAAACAGTTTTTGTTAATCTCGTAAAGGAAACCAACGGGAAATATGAGTCCAGTGACATAATAACAAGAAATCAGAGTTTTGCACAAATGATGAAATTCACATTTGAGAATTACTGGAATCAGTCCAAAACCATAAAAGAGTACAAAAAAACTTTGGCGTAATATTTGTAATTAAATGTGTATATTATTTAAAGATAAATTCAAAAACAGGATCATTTTTCAATAATTTGGATGCGAAAGGTTAAGAATATAAAATATAAATTATTGTTATTATTTTTATTTGCTTGCATTTTATCAATACCAAGGGGTTCTTATTCCCAGGATTTTTGGTACTGGCAAGCGATAGGTAAGAGTGAATTTTCGAAAGAAATTCATAGTGTAGAGATATATAATAATGATATATTCATAGGCGGGAAGTTTGATAAGATAAAAGTAAACGGAATTTGGGAAAACATCAGGGGAATAGCAAAATGGAATGGCAGCCGCTGGATAGATATGGGAGGGGAAAGCCAGGCAATAGTTTATTCAATGGTTGTCTGGAACGGGTCATTGATTGCAGCAGGTAAATTTAACACTATGATGGGAGTGCCTGCACTGAACATTGCCCTATGGAACGGAACCACGTGGCAAAATCTGGGAAGCGGACTGAACGGTGATGTAAATTGCATAATGGTTACTTCAACAGGAGATCTGGTAGCCGGCGGAAAATTTAATAAATCAGGTTCAAGTAATATACTGAAGGTTGCAAAGTGGACTGGTTCATCATGGGTGCAATTAGGAAACGGTTTAGATAACGATGTAAATTATTTAACTGAATATAACGGTGAATTGGTAGCCGGTGGAAAGTTTGATGGTAAAGTACAAAGATATAATGGTAATCAATGGAGTATTTTAGGAAACGGTTTAAGTAATGATGTTTATACTCTAGCTATATATAACGGTAATTTGATTGCGGGCGGAAAGTTCGATAACCATATTTCTTTTTTAAACACAAATCAATGGCAGACATTTGGGAATGGTGTAAATGATGATGTATTTACACTGTGTACTTTTGATGATTATTTAATAGCCGGTGGTAAATTCATGACAGCCGGAGAAGAGTCGGATAACAATTATTATAACAGGGTAGTAAAATGGAAAAATGGTTGGAATAAATTGGCTACGGGAATGAACGGCCAACTCAATTACATTAAATCATTTGATTCCCTTGCGATTGCGGTAGGGAACTTCAGCTCAGCGGGAGGCGACACGGCTTATAATATTGCAAAATGGAAAATCCTACCAACCAGGACGATAGAAGGCACAGTCAGATATAGTGACAACAATTTACCGGTAGAAGGGGGAAAAGTATATGCTGCAATGCTGGATATTTACACAAAAGAAGTTTTATATCTTGATACAGCTGAAATAGTAAACCAGGGTCTTAATATTGGGAAATATGTACTTACAAAAGTACCGGTTGGGTTAGGGGATCTTTTAATAACATATCCAAATGATGAAGATGAAGATAATCCAATTATTTTTCCAAAGTTTGTGCCTTCATATTTCCCAGGGGAGATACTATGGAGAAGTGCAATACGTATTCCACGGGAAGGAAATTTAACAAATATGGACATTAGTGTAAATCGTACTTTAGAGTTCGCATTATTTAACAATTCCATATTTGGAAAAGCAAAATTAAAATTCACCCCACAAGGATATCCTCCTGGACCTGGATTTTATTATAAAGCAGGAACAAATATATTTTTAAAAAATAATCTTCATTTTTATTCTTATGATGTAACTGACAAATATGAAAACTTCCGTATCGATTCAATTCCGCCAGGTATTTATACTGTAATAGCTGACAGATTAGGATATGGGGAAGTCTATGTACAATTAAATTTGACTGCAAGCAGTATTGGTGATTCAGTAATAATTGAAATGGATACAATTAGTATAGTCACGGCAATTCTGAATGGTAATGGTAATACAGTTCCCGCTACTTTCAAGTTATATCAAAATTATCCAAATCCTTTCAATCCAACATCGACAATAAAGTTTGATATCGCCAACGATAGTCAAGTGAAGTTAAAAATTTATGATATAACGGGAAGAGAAATTGTCACATTATTCAATAGTAGTTTAACAGCCGGAACATATGAAGCGCAATGGAACGCATCGCGTTATTCAAGCGGAATTTATTATTATACTTTAGAAACTGAAGGATTCCGTGACACAAAAAAAATGGTATTAATAAAATAGATTATTGTTTCTTAGTATATTTCAAATTTATAATATTTAATCCATTCACATAAAATCCTTCGATGTTTTTCTTTACCAGGTATATTTGCTGATTGTAATATAAGTACAACCACGCTGCATCTTCTATCACTATCTTTTGTAACTCATCATAGATCTGTTTACGTTTGTCAAAGTCAGTTTCTTTGAGCCCTTGTTCATAGAGTTCGTCCACGCGAGGATTGTTGTAGCCGACTCGGTTTGGTCCTTTTGGAGTAATGTTTTTGCTATAGAAGAGAGCCATAAAGTTTTCCGGATCGAAGTAGTCAGCGCCCCAGCTTGCCCGCCAGAACGGGAATTTGCCTTCCTCCTGCTGAGATATGAGCGTAGCCTGCAGCATCTGCTCGAGAGTGAGGTTGATACCCACTTCTTTTAACTGCTCCTGTACCGCGATGGCGATAGTCTTTTGTATCTCGTCATTTCCCATGTACAGTGTGAGGTTAAGTCCTTCACCGCCCGGGTATCCTGCCTCAGATAAAAGCTGTATGGCTTTCTCTTTGTCGTAAGAGTAACCCTTTACATCGGGATTGTATCCCGGCATACCAACCGGAATCGGTCCGTTGTGCGCGGGTGTACCGCGGTTTTTAAGGACATATTTAATAATCTTTTCACGGTCAATTGCATAGTTTAATGCCTGGCGGAGTTTTTGATTGCCAACAAATGGTCCGTTGATTCCGCCGGGGAGATTCGGGTCCTGCATCATACCGAAGAAGACCGTTTGCAGCCAGGGCTGGCGTATCATATCGAAAGTACGTGTATCAGGGTCTCTGAGTGCACCGCTATCATCTGTCAGCTGGTCGATGGTTTCCGATGAGGGGAGATGAAAATCATAGCGTCCGTTAACGAAGTCGAGATATTCAGTTTCGGATGACTGCGTGAATGTCATAGATATACCATCCAGATAGGGAAGAGGGTTTCCCTGCTCGTCCTTATCCCAGTAGTTAGGATTCTTTTCAAAGACAAGCTCTTTATCGAAATCCCATTTTGAAAATTTGAACGGTCCCGTACCGACCGGATGCTGTCCGAAGCCTTCACCGTACTTTTCCACTGCTTCTTTAGGGTAGACAAACCCGTATGTCATCGTAAGTATGCTTAGAAAAGGCGCGAACGGATGAGTGAGTTCTATCTGCAGGGTTGTGTCGTTCAGCGCTTTAATGCCGGTGATCTCTTTTACGCTGCCGTCGCCGGATTGTGATGTCATAAATTCATCGACGCCCTTTATCTTATCACGGAATACCCATGATCCGCGCGTTTTCGTTTTCGGATTATTGACGCGCTCCAGGCAGTATTTAAAATCCGATGCGGTAACTTTTCTGCCTTTACCGTCCGGGAAGCATTCATCCTCGTGAAAGAAAACATCATCACGCAGAGTGAAAGTATATACCGTACCGTCCTCCGATATTTCCCAGGACTTAGCAATAGCGGGGACAATCTCGTTTTCCTGATTGTATTCGACGAGACCTTCCATCATTATAGATAAAGCCCAGATCGTCTGGTTGGAGTTAGACATAACGGGTTCGAGAGTTTCGACTCCGAGCGGCTGGTTCAAATTAAAAATGTTATCGGAAGTAGTGCTTTTGTCAGAACAGGCTGAAAAAAACAGCAAAATCGTGCAAAAAAGTAAAGTTATCGGCTTTTTCATTAATAGATTTTCGATAAATTTAGTATATTTAGGGTACTTTTCTAAAGTATTTGCTCAAAAAATAAACATTAGTTATCACAATTTGAATGTATTTAGGATATTTTAATGGATGAAAAAACCAAGCACAACATCCGGGTAGCTCACTATTTCGAAGATAAATCGGCAACGGATTACCTGGTGAAGTACAGGAACATAAAAGAACTGGTAGAGGAGAGGGGTGAAGACAGTGATAAGGAGTATATAGTTTTTTATGATGATGTGAAGGGAAAGACATCGCTTACCTACGGGGAATTCAGGGAAAAGGTATTTAGGCTTGGGAATTATTTGAAAGAGCATGGGGTCGGATATGAGGACAGGGTTGCAACGTTTTCACATAATCACATCGATACTGTTGTTCTTTATTATGCCAGCTGGTGCATAGGGGCAGTGGTCGTTCCGATAAATGTGAACGAAGAGCCGGACAGGGTGAGATACATTCTGGAAAACTCCAATACGAAGAATGTTTTTACAAGGAGTGAGTATAACGGCAAGATCGGGTCAATAGAGGGATTGAATTTTGATGTGGTCAATTTCGATGAATTCGATTATTCTGAATATGACCCAGAGTTAAATCTTGATTATGAGGGACATTTTATAAAAGAATGTGAGGCGATGATCGTTTACACGTCCGGGACGACGGGAAATCCGAAGGGAGTGGTGCTGACACAATACAACCTGATGGTGGATGCGTGCAGTATAGCGGGATGGCATGAACTGCATAATGGGGATACGATGATGTGCGTACTTCCTATACACCACGTTAACGGGACGGTTGTTACGATTATGACGACGATGTTTTACGGCGGCCGTCTGGTATTAAATCAGAAGTTTCATACGGATAAATTCTTCCAGCGGCTGAGTGATGAGGATGTGAAGGTGGTTAGTGTCGTCCCGACGCTGCTGCAGTTTCTACTGCATTCGGATGAGGATGTAAAGAAGTATGATCTGGGCAAGTTCTCTCACATAATCTGCGGAGCGGGTCCTTTGACGTGTGAGATAGCGAGAAATTTCGAAGAGCGCTTCGGGTTGAGGATAGTTCACGGGTACGGATTATCCGAAACAACGTGTTATTCGTGCTTTGTCCCGATACATCTTTCACAGCCGGAGCATTACAGGTGGCAGAACGATTATGGATTCCCTGCAATCGGAATACCGATCAACTGCAATGAGATGGCTATACATGATGAGAACGGCAACCCGCTGGAAGAAGGTGAGAAGGGGGAGATAGTGATCAGGGGACATAACGTGATGAAATATTATTTCGATAACGATGAAGTGAACAGAGTTACATTCGAGCATGGATGGTTCAGGAGCGGAGACGAGGGATTTTTTGAGTACGATGCTGCGGGACATAAGTATTTTTTTATTACGGGCAGGTTGAAGGAGCTTATAATAAGAGGCGGTATTAACATTTCCCCTCTGGAGATAGATGAGGTTCTATCAGGTATTGAAGGTGTAAAAGCGGGAATTGCTGTTGCTTTCGATAATGATTGGTACGGGGAAGAGGTTGGCGCACTGATAATACCGGAGAAATACCCGCTGGAAAAAGAAGCAGAAGAGTCATTGAAGGAGGTTGTAATGGCGGGATGTAAATCAAAGCTGCCTTTTCATAAGACTCCAAAGGTAGTGATGGTATCCGATACAATACCGGTTACATCAACAGGAAAGTATCAACGAAATAAAGTAAAACATTTGTTCACGGAATATAAAACGGTACAATTTAAGAAATGACAAAAGTGTTATACATATTGTTGAGTGTTGTTTTGTTTGTTCAGATTAACGGGTGCAGGTCAAAGCTGGAGCAGGAAGTAGATGAGATAAAAGAAAAGAAGAAGGAAAAGAAAGAAAAGAGTTACGGCAAAACAACTTTAACAGGATATGACATAGAAAAGGGGAAGCCGGAGATCATCGAACTTGATTCGCCGCTTATAGAGATATCCGGGCTGGCAATAGATGACAGCGGTAGGGTATTTGCTCACGGGGATGAATCGGCAAGAGTTTACCAGATAGATCTTAAAACGGGGAAGATAATTAAGTTTTTCAGTGTCGGTGACCCGGCATTGGACGGCGACTTCGAAGGGATAGCTTTTGCCAAAGGCAACTGGTACCTGGTCGGTTCGAACGGCAACCTGCTTGAGTTTAAAGAAGGAGATAATGAGGGAAGCGTAGAGTATATTGTACACAAAACTAATCTCGGATCGAAATATGATGTAGAGGGGTTGTGCTATGACGAAAAAACGAACTCACTTCTGCTTGCATGCAAGGGATTTCCGGGAGAGGATCTCGGAAAAAACGTAAAGGCTATCTACGCTATTTCACTGGACAGTTTAAGCATGAGCGAAAAGCCCAGATACATAATAGACCTGGATGAGATAGACGGTGATTTTAATCCGTCGGGTATAGAATTAAATCCACATTCCAACACATTCTTTGTAATAGCTTCGAAAGGGAATTCCATTCTCGAGATAACCCTTGACGGTAAAATCATCAATCAAAGCGACCTTCCAAAAGAATTCCACAAGCAGCCGGAAGGAATAACATTTTTACCGGATAAGAGCCTGCTACTGAGCAATGAAGGCGGCTCGGATTACGGTTATATAGCCATATACAAATACAATGAGTAAGGGCATTGTAACATTAATTCTGTTTCTCACAGTAAACTGCGCATACAGCCAGGACAGTACAGTCAGGATAACTCCAAATAAAGATTATGAAGCCGGTTGGCTGCATGAATTCTTTTTAGGAGAACACTGGAGAGATCTTTGGGGTACGGAAATAAGTGTTGGTTATCTTGATCTGGATAATTACAAAGGCGGCCTTACTCCGACCGAAAAAGGCGGGGGACTGCAGACGCTGTCGCTGAGATTCAAAGGCGGAGACGGCCAGGAGTACAAATTCCGATCGATAAACAAATCACCAAGGAACAGTTTACCTCCCGAATTAAAAGAAAGTATTTACGGTGATATCATACAGGACCAGGTAAGTATCGGTACACCTGTATCCGGGGTAATAACCGCGCCGCTGCTGGACGCAGTCGGAGTGCTGAATGCCAAACCGGAAATGATAATATTACCCGATACGGAACAGCTGGGACAGTTCAGGAAGCAGTTCGGGGGAAGGCTGGGAACGATAGAGGTAAATCCGAATGATTACGATGATGAGAGTCTGAACTTTGCCGGGGCAGATAAAGTTGTGAGCGGTTTCAAGATATTCGAGGAAACGGAGGAGGATAATGACGACAGGGTAGACCAGGCAGAGTTTTTAAAAGCGAGATTAATGGACGTGTGGCTCGGTGACAGGGACAGGCACGCGGATCAATGGAAATGGGCGCGATTCAAAGATGAAGAGACGGGTTTGAAGATGTGGAGACCTATACCGAGAGACAGGGATTACGCTTTCGCTAAGTACGACGGGTTGTTACCTTGGCTGTCGGGGTTATTCGCGCATTCACTTGTGGGATTTGGCGATGACTACCCGTCGCTGCTGGAGCTAAGCTGGTCAGGAAGGCATCTGGACAGGCGATTTCTTAACGAGCTAAGTAAAGAGCAGTGGGATTCGGTTGCAAGGTATATACAGTCTCAACTAACGGATGAAGTAATTCGAGGGTCATTAAAAGAAATGCCGCAGGAGATGTATTCAAAGGTAGGTGCCGAATTGATAGGAGAATTAAAGAAGAAGAGTGATAATCTGCTTACTGCTACGGATGAGTATTATAAAGTTTACTCTGATGTAGTGGATGTATACGGAAGCAATAAGAGGGAATACGTTGAAATAGAAAGGCTGAAGAATGGTAATGTGACTGTGAATATATTCAAGCGGGACAAAGATACAGGTGAGAAGAAAGGTGATGCTTTATTCAGCAGGAAGTTCGATAAAAATTATACTTCGGAGATCCGTCTGCACACACTTGGGAATGATGACAAGGTAGTATTAAACGGTACAACAGATGAAAGTATTTTTATAAGGGTAATCACGGAAAAGGGAGATGATGAGATCGAGGATAACTCGCTTGTAAATTCATACTGGCTGGGATTTACTCCTTTTAAGGCACCCAAAATGATGACTAAGGTTTATGACAGAAGCGACAAGACGAAAATAAAAGAAGGGCCGGGGACTGAGGTTGTAATAGAAAAGATAGATGTACCAAAAGATGTTGTAAAAAGGTATGAACCGCTTTTCGAGGACAGGTACTGCTTCTGGGCATTCACCCCGGTTTTGGAGTTTAATTCCGATGACGGATTCATACTCGGCGGCGGTCCCAATTATACTCAGTTCGGTTTCAGGGCAGAGCCGTTTTTGTATTATCTGCAGTTAACGGGATCATACTCTACAACATCGAGCGATTATGATTTTATTTTTTACGGAACATTCACAAAGTTTCTAAACGACAAGACACTTAAGATAAACGCGAGGGCAAGCCAATTGGAATTCAACCGGTTCTACGGATTGGGAAACGAGACGCAGAGGATAGAGCAGTTGAGGGAGGATGGATTTTATACTGTATCTAGGGAGCTTGTATATTTAAGACCTACTTTAGAGTTTGAGCTGAGCAAGATAATAAATTTGAATTTGTACGCAGGATATGAATATTCCGATGTTAAGGACAGCCCGAATACGATTATAGACAGCTTGATGCCCTATGGAATGGGTAATCTTTCATTGCTGAGCAGCGGGATGCAGTTAGAGCTGGATTCAAGGAATAGTATTGTATTTCCGTTGAAAGGTTTTTATTTAAGCGGGACAGGGACGTATTACCCAAAGGTTTTTAATAACGACAATGATTTTGGAGTGTTAAGAGGAGATGTACGGGGTTATTTTACATTAAAAGATGTATTGGATATAACGTTTGCTTTAAGGGGTGTTGCAGAGAGGGTTGTGGGAACTTACCCGTTTTATAAATCGGTAACGCTCGGAGGACCTGTCGATCTGAGGGGATTTTCGAAGGAGAGATTCGCGGGAGAATCAAAACTATTGGGAACTATTGAGGCAAGAATTCCTTTAGGATATGTAAATCTCTTTATCCCCGGAAAACTGGGTTTAATGGGTTTTGTTGATGCAGGACGGGTATACGTTTCCGGCGAAGAGTCAAAACGCTGGCACAATTCGTATGGCGGAGGGCTATGGCTAAATCTTCTGGACGCGGTATTACTGAATCTAACGGCGGGATTTTCAGAGGAAGCTACGAAGTTTTATTTCACACAAGGGTTTGTATTTTAATTGCAGAAATTGGAAAACAGCAGAGAAGGAAAATTAGAGAAGTTTAAAACGATATTATATTCCTCAGTAATAGGAATATTCGTAGGCGGGATATTCTCGTTGATCTTTTTTCATATCAGTCTCGAATCAATAATCGAGGGGATGTCGATGGGATTTCTTGTCTTTGCGTTGATCAGTTCATTTGAGGTCTTTATTTTCAGGCCAAGATACAGGAAACTTAAATTTTCAGATATACTTATTTCAAGGCTTGTCTTTTATATTGCAGCAGTGAGTTTTTCGGTGCTTTTCGTGTGGGTATTAAATGAAGCAAGGGATAATGACATCGGGTTTTTTACTGTAATTAAAAGCGGGCAAATAACTGATTTTGTACTAAGGGATGCATTTTTGAGAATATTGATATTTGCCGTGGTTGTGAGCGCACTGGTTATATACATCAGTCAGATGAATTACCTGCTGGGACAGAATGTATTAAAGAGGTATTTATCGGGTAAATATCACAAACCGGTCGAAGAAGAGCGGTTCTTTATGTTTCTTGACCTGACATCATCGACGACAATCGCAGAGAGAATTGCCCCGATAGAGTATCACAAATTCATGAACAATTACTTCCTCGATGTAAATGACCCAATAGTGGAGTCAAAGGGAGAGATATTCCAGTATGCCGGTGACCAGGTAGTGGTGACATGGACTAAAAAGAGCGGAATAAAAAAGGCAAATTGTATAGGGTGCTTCTTCAAGGTTAAGAATAAACTTGAAGCACTGGAAGAATCTTATATAGAGAGATATAGCATAGTGCCCAGAATAAAGGCCGGTCTTCATTTCGGAAAGGTGATAGTAGGCGAGGTAGGAGACTCGAAGAAGGAAATCGTATATCACGGTGACGTGATAAATACCGCTTCACGCATACAGGAAGAGTGCAACGCTCTTAACAGGTCTTTTCTTGTGTCGAAGGAAGTAATCGATATACTCGACATGCCTGATAAGTACGCTAATGAGCTGATGGGAAGGTTTCTGCTTAAAGGTAAAGAGCAGGAGGTTGAAATATACAGTATAGATGAAAAAAGAAGTGAGAAGATTATAACTACTAATGAGCAAATAGCGGAGAACGCATAATCATGAAAAGTTATTTTTGATGTAATTATATGTTTCCAGCTGAGTATTAATTTTTTTTTGGTTTTCGTTTGTTTTGTAATTATTAAGATGTTTCTTATCTATAATTCTTGCCTTGGTGTTATCAGCCATTTGAATATCCAGTAAATCCTGAAAGAATTTTTTAACGTCTTCATCGTATATGGGGAACGCCACTTCTATACGTTTGCGAAGGTTTCGTTTCATCATATCAGCTGATGAGAGGTAATATTCCGAGTTACCGTCATTATGGAAGCAGTACATTCGTGTATGCTCCAGGAAACGGTCGATGATACTAATGGCTTCAATGTTTTCGCTTTGTCCCTTTACTCCGGGTATAAGGCAGCATATACCGCGCACGATGAGTTTAATTTTCACCCCGGCGTTACTTGCTTCATAAAGCTTATCAATTATCTTCGGTTCTTCCAGCCCGTTCATTTTAAGTATCATCCCGGCATCCTTACCGGCTTTGGCATTTGTTATTTCACGGTCTATCAGGCGGTAAAACGAATGCCGCATATTGAATTTACCAACGAGAAGGTGTTTAAATTCAGGTTTGGTTTCGCGTGTTTCGAGGTAATCAAAAACATCGGAAAGCTCATTAACAATTCTTTCGTCGGTAGTGAAAAGTCCGAGGTCAGTATAGAGTTTGGCTGTTTTTTCGTTGAAATTACCTGTAGCAAGATAGCCGTATTTTTTTATCCTGCCATCTTCCTCACGTGTTACAAGAAGTGTTTTGCAATGTACTTTTAAACCGGGGATGCTGTAGAGTACTGTCGCGCCGGCGCTTTCAAGGAGTCTTGCGTATTCCATATTTGATTCTTCGTCGAAACGCGCTTTGAGTTCCATGAAGACCACCACTCTTTTGCCGTGCTTCATGGCGTTTATAAGGGCTTTTATAACCTTTGAATCGGCTGCTAAACGGTACTGAGTGATCTTGATCTCTTTCACATCCGGGTCTTCTGCAGCGGCATTCAGCGCATCTATGACGTAATCATATTTATGATAAGGGTAATGGAGCATTGTATCTTTTTTATCCCACGCCTGAAAGAAATCATTGAACGAGTCGAGGTATTTGTACTTTAAAGGGGGAAGGGGTTTATTCTCGAGGTCTTTACGTCCGGGGTTAGGGAATTTAAAGAAATCGTAGTAATTATGATATCTTCCGCCGGGAACGAGGTCTTCCTTACTAATTTCAAGTGAGTCTTTGAGCAATTTAAGAAATTGCTTAGGAATGTTCTTGTCATAGAGAAACCTGCACGGGACAGCCCGGCTTCGACGCTGTAAACTCTTCCCAATCTTTTCACGGAGGTTGCCTGTGAACTCATCGTCAATATGCAGGTGCGCGTCACGTGTAAGCTTGATAGAGTATGTGCCTGCTATATCGTAACCGGGGAAGATGTTTGGGAGACAATATTTAATTATATCATCGAGGAATATGACGTATTCTTTATTTTGTCTATTGGGAAGCTGTATGAATCGTGGGAGCTTATCCGATGGAATCTCTATCATTGCGTAATTATGGCGGACGCGTTTATTCTCGTTAATGGTCTCGGCTTTTGGTGACAGCTTGATCGCAAGGTACTGGAGTCCGCTTTTGAGGAACGGACTTACTTTGCGCTTAACGATCATCATTGGTGTAATGTGAGTCAGGATATTATCATAGAAGTAGTCTGTGATGAAGTTAGCCTGTTCTTTATCGACCTGTGATTCGTTAATCAGGAATATGTTATTCTTCTCAAGTTCGGGAATTATCAGCTCCCGGAATATCTGTCCATACTCTTCCTGCTGGGAAGTGACTGTCTTAGTTATCTTTTTAAGGAGTTTAACGGGATCGAAGTCGAGTTCTTTCTGTGTTTTTTTGTTAAGGTCTAGGAGTGTGCGGATACCTGCAACACGTATGCGGAAAAACTCTTCGAGGTTAGATGAAAATATAGCGATGAATTTGATCTTTTCATAAAGAGGTACGGTGGGGTCTTTAGCTTCCTGAAGCACCCTATAGTTAAATGATAGCCAGCTTAACTCCCTGTCGAAATACTTTTGTTCCATCAGTTATCGGATGACTCCTTAAGATATTTCTTTGGGTACTCAAAATATTCGAGATTTCCTTTGCCATAACCGATATCCATCCATTTATCCACATCGAAGGTAACGCAAACCACACCGGAAGTCGGAACATTTGCTATGTCGGCATCACAAACCCTGTTAGCGAAATATGTCAATCCCGGGTTGTGTCCGAAAATGAACAAGGTATCGTAATCATCGATAAAGGTTTTTACTTCGGAAAGTATATCGTCTTCATCAGCGAGATAAAGTTCATCAGATTGAATGATATCTTTTTCCTTAATTCCAAGCGCTATAGCAAACTCTTTTGCAGTCGTGAAGGCTCTTACTGCAGTACTCGACAGCAGAGCTGGATTCTTTGATTCGACTTTATTAGCGATGAGCTCAGCCATAAATGGCGCGTCACGTTTTCCTCTTTTGTTTAAAGGTCGCTGGTCGTCGGAGAGACCGGAATCTTTCCAGCTTGATTTAGCGTGCCTGACTATGTAAAGGGTTTTGATGGTAAATGTATTTAATTATTCAAAAAGATTAAAATCTGTCATCGGGACGGTAAGAACCGCAATTATATATGCTATAATGGATAATATAAGCCCATACATAAATATATTAAAACAAATGTTTACGTATTTGTATTTCCTTCCGACAGCCTGACCCAGGTAGTAGAAATCCTTTATCATGCTTCCGTAAAGGTAATTTGGATCGCGCATTAATTCGTGCATTCCCCAGCTGAATTCTTTCAGGTCCATATTGAAGAAATTACCAAAGAAAAGGAGATTGGTCTCCTTGTTTTCTATGCTTGCCCGTGTGAATTTGCCTTCGGACCGTTTGGGTTTAGCAGCTAGGATAGCAAAAATAATACAAGTCATACTTGTGGTGATAAGCATAATGGTTGGGAGTATCAGGTGCGGATTATTATCGAGCTTACGTAAAAGCAGTGTGACGACGGCTCCGATTATGAGTGTGTTGATACTTATCATAATGTTAGCCTTATTGTCAGCCAGTCCGCTGAATTCAACGTGAGTTCTTATAGCGTTACGAAACATCGTTTCGATGCCCCTGTCGGCACGGCTTTTTACTTTTTTACTGTCGTCGGCTTTTGCTTTATCTTTTTTCTTTGGTTCATTCTTTCGTGCGCGCTTTTGCAAGGCTACGAGGTTATTATCTTTGCCCGGCTGTAATGTTTTTTTTGCATAGCCTGTGTAGTAATTATGACTAATGAAAAACTCCACGTTGTTATTGTACCATTCGTAATCAGTGTATTCTTTCCCGAGTGCTTTTTCCCATTCAAGCCGTAGGAGATCTGCTTTGACAGGATAGTCTTCCTGTGCAAGATGGAAGTAATCAGCATCGCAAATTATTTCCTGCATTAGGTCTACAGGTTTTTGCGGATGTATTGTGCCCTCGATGACTTTTGATACCTGATCGATCTTATCCTGAGGGTATGAATTTTCGGAAAGGAATTTGCGTGCCAACGCGATGCTGTTATCTTCGTGACCTTCATAAGAAAGCGTATATCCCGTATCATGGAATAAAGCTGCAAGAGTGATTATCTCGATATTCTCTTTACTCAAACCTGATTTTTTTGCAATTTTCCTCGCTGCATCTGTGACTGATCGGGTATGTGCTGCATTGTGAAAGACATAGTTATCCGGGAGGTTTTCATCTAAAAGTGTATAAACATAATCTTCAGCTTTTAAGACAATGTCTTTAGTTTCCATCCGGAGAGTTAATTTATAAAATTAATATTAATTAAATATAAAATTTAAGAAGCGTAATAAATAGTAAACTAAGGTGAGTATATAATATTATTTATTAAACAACTTGAGGAACTAGAATATAAGTGAAAGAATAATGCTTATTAAAATGGATGTTGCAATTGGGAAATAAAAGGTGAAATTCTCCTTTTCAATTTTTATATCGCCCGGGAGTTTGCCAAGAAATGGTATTTTCCCGTAAATGCTCAAAATCACGCCAATAATGAGGATAAGACCACCAATTACTATCAATATTTTTCCTAAATCATGATTCATAGTGAGTTAATACTGTCTAAATTCATTGAGTTACAGCTTTCTTATTAGTAAATTACATTTTCACCTAAAATTATTCAAATTAATTCAAACTATACCTTAAATTTTATGCAAGAATTTGATTTAACCGTAATAGGAAGCGGACCGGGTGGTTATTCAGCTGCGATCAGAGCTTCACAATTAGGATTTAAAACAGCAATAGTGGAGCGTGACCGGCTCGGAGGAGTGTGTCTGAATTGGGGCTGCATTCCCACAAAAGCCCTTTTAAAAAATGCTGAAATCATGCACACATTAAATCATCTTGATAAATATGGGGTAAAAGGGGGCAAGTTTGATGTTGATTTTCCAAAAGTCATCGAAAGATCACGTGGAGTAGCGGATGCGTCGGAAAAAGGCGTACAGTATTTGATGAAAAAAAATAAGATAACTGTCTTCGAAGGAGAAGGTTATATCAACAAGGATAAGACGATAACAGTAAAAGGAAAAGACGGTAAAGAGATAGATAAGATTAAGTCAAAACATATAATTATTGCAACAGGTGCTAGACCGATAAAGCTTCCTGGACTGGAATTTGATGAAGAGAAAGTGCTCTCATCTACAGGCGCGATGCTTCAGAATAAGATACCTAAGAAGATGACAATAGTCGGCAGCGGCGCCATTGGCTCGGAATTTGCTTACTTTTATAATGCATTTGGAACAGAGGTAACGATAGTTGAGATGCTTCCAACAATTCTTCCTCACGAAGATAAAGAAATATCTAATGTGGTAGCGAAGGAGTTTAAAAAAAGCGGAATGAAGCTCTTAACGGAGACGAAGACAGAGGAAGTAAAGATCAAAGGCGATAAAGTAATAGCAAAGGTATCGGGAAAAGCAAACGAGGAACTGGAATCGGATGTGGTGCTGATAGCTGTTGGAGTAACAGGAAATATTGAGAACCTCGGACTTGAAGACCTTGGAGTAAAGCTCTTTAAAAAAGGAATAAGTGTCGATACGGATTACAAAACGAACGTAGATGGAATATATGCAATCGGTGACTGCGCACTGATAGATGAAATAGGGAAGCAGTGGTTAGCACACGTGGCTGTAATCGAAGGAATCAATTGTGTAGAGAAGATAAAAGGGATCGACGCGGGTGATATAGATTATCTTACTATTCCTGCAAACACCTACTGTCAGCCTCAAGTTGCGTCGGTCGGACTTACTGAAGACAAGGCGAAAGAGCTGGGATACGAATTGCGGGTAGGTAAATTTCCTTTTTCAGCAAACGGTAAGGCAAGAGCCATTGGTGAGACCGCAGGTATGGTGAAATTGATCTTTGACAAGAAGTATGATGAATTATTAGGCGCTCATATAGTAGGCCCTGAAGCTACAGAGCTGATTGGTGAGCTGGTATTAACCAAGACTCTTGAAGGAACAGGAAAGACGATACTTTCGACCGTACATGCTCACCCAACACTAAGCGAAGCCATCATGGAAGCGGCCGGAGTAGCGCATGATGAAGCAATAAATATTTAATTAAATTTTACTTTATTATTTGATTTTTGTGAAAGAATTTTGTTAATTTAATAATAGTAAACTTTATCTAAAATTAATCCTTAATGTGGTAATTGCAATTATACTATTGTAATTACAAGATTAAGAAAAAGGAGAAACAAAAAATGGATGATGAAAATAAAATGGCAAAAGGGCTTATTTTAGGCTTTTTGACCGGTGGAGTAGTTGGAGCTGCAGTAGCATTATTGTATGCGCCAAAGAGCGGCAGGGAGTTAAGAGCCGACATTAAGAACAGAACTGATGAATTTATCGATGACACATCCGAATATATGCAAATAGCAAGAGAGAAAGCTGAAAATCTTATCAACGAAGGTAAGAAGAAATCGGAGCTTTTGATAGCTGACGCAAAGAAGAAAGCAAGCACGCTTATAGATGATGCTAATTCATTACTTAGTGATGCAAAAGGAAAAGCTTCTGATAAATATGGTGAAGCAAAGGAGAAGCTTTCTCACGAGTCAGACAGGCTTAAAGACGCTTTCAAAGCAGGTGTCGAAGCTTATAAAGACGAAAAGAAAAAATAACTTAAATTGACTGAGACACTTCAAATAACGACAATAATCACCAATCTCATTATTGCTATTACTTTTATTTCTTTGATAGCGATGATAGTTAAACTGACCAAATGGGTCAAAGAACTCGATGACAGGATAGATAACCTAAGCAACGAGTTGAAAGGTATACGTGAGGATACCAAACCTCTGCTCGACACCTCTAAAGTATTCCTCGATAAGGTTAATAGCATAACAGATAAGCTGGATGGTATTACCGGAAAAGTAGAGGGTGCTGTAGATTCAGCAAAGGGTATAGTAGACCGCGGACTGGAGATTGCGGATGATGTGGTAATGTTTGAAAAGAAGATAAAAGGAAGTGTGGAGCCCCAGGTACTGGATACAATCAATACCTACGCAGCAATAGTGAAAGGTGTGAAGGTGTTTTTTGACAGGCTTAAGAATGGCCGCGGCAACCATAAGCCAAGTTCAAGCAATCCTGCATTAGATCTTGATTTCAGGGCGAAGGTATACGGTGATGAAATACAGGAAGAGTATGACGACATCGACAGAGAATTGAATGAGGTCAGGAAAAAACTCGACGAGATGAAGAAACACTAAAGGCGAGGTCAACAAGTTGAAATATTAAATCCGGTGTAAAAAGCCGGATTTTTTTATGGCATTTTTACAACGATCTTTCCAAACTGGTTCGCAGTGTCCATATATTTAAATGCATCGACCACATTGTCCAATGTGAATATCTTATCAATAACAGGAACGATCTTTTTTTTAGATGTGTATTTAATCATTTCAAGGAAGTCCATATCAGAGCCCATTGTGGAGCCGATGAGGTGAATCTGTTTCCAGTAAACCCGGGTAATATTAAAATCGGGTACTTTGCCGAGGGATGCTCCATAAGTTATGATTCGCCCGCCGTACCTGCATATCTCCAGAGCCTTATTAACTGTATTGCCGCCGGAACTGTCTATCACCACGTAGATCTTTCCGTAGCTAACGTCTTTTATATACCTTTCCCAGTCTTCTTCATTGTAATTTACTCCTGATA
>CALGOI010000209.1 GCA_937959065.1 uncultured Ignavibacteriota bacterium
TATTCAGTATTGAGATAGAAGTTGGAGCATTATTAAAGGTACAGTTTTTGATCTCAGTTTGTGATCCTGCATTTTCGAGGACAATTCCCTGCCATGAAGTGGAGCAGCTGAAGTTAGCGCTGTCTGCATAAACATATGCTCCATTTTTTACAACAATTTTAGAGTTATTACCCAGTATAATATTTGAACCTTCCAGACAGACGAATTTTGTGTTTGTACCATCAAAAGTAAGGGTGACATTATCAGCTATTTTAAGGGTACCGTTTTGACCTGCTACAAGCAATCCGCCATTATTAACAAGCTTATTGCTGCGAATCTCAACTGTAGAGTTTGAATTTGCGAGAAAGCAAGCTCCTGAAGAATAATAAACACTCGAACTCTCATCTATAAGAACCCCGCCATAAGCTGCTTGAATCTCGGCTCCATCCCCCAGAACTAAATGAGAGCCGGGTTTTAAGTGAAGCGTATCACTAACAAGAGGAATACCTAAGTCAGGGCGTCCTATTATGTAAAGCCTTTTATTTCGATTTATTACCATAGTATCACCATTTTCCGCAATAATCTTTATTCCCTCAAGTCTACCTGCTTGCCCATTAACCTTAAACATACCTGGTGTTGTATAAACATTTCCTGGTACACACTGCACGCAGGAGTCAGGAATACGGGGAGTTGTATAATATTTAGTTAAAATGCTATCAACATGCTCAATGTTAACTGTATTATAACCGTACCTGTTTGTATCGAAGTCTACATTTGAATATACAGTATCAAGTATAACGGTAGTTCCAAGCTCGAAAACCCGGTTACGAAACATATCTTCTGCGATGTAATGGTTTATTCCAAATGGAGTTGTTCTAGCGTAAAATTGTCTTCCTAAAGGTCCTTCAGCTTGTATAGAATCCGGGACCATTAAATCCCACACATTTATTTCTCTTCCGGATTCAGAAGCGAATACCGAGTCATATGAAATACCATCTCCAGAAATGTATACTCTCCTTTCACCCGATACATTGCTTTTATATTCTAGCGTCCAATCATGTGAGTATGAATCACCAGAAAGAACATCCTTTCCATATTCACTATCTAAAAAATTGAAATAAAAGTAAAGGGAGTCATTGTTGTATACAAAAGTTATTTTGTATTTTGCATATCCCCAAAAGCCTGTGGGAGGGTCTAAGCCTGCTCCCCAATCTTCTGAATGGCAACCGTGCATTACAAAATGTGTAAGCAAACCATGCAAAGTAAAATGAGTATAGGAAATATCTTTAAACTTTATAGTATCGCCAAAAATTCTTTTGTGAAAGGATCCATTAAAAACAGATCCGATCCTATTATAAAGATTAGATCCATCTTGATAGCCTTCAAAGGGTAAACTAACTGCTTCAAATGTTACGGTAGTTGGGTATACATCAGTTTTTATCAACATATCACCCTGGAAAACCACCGAATCCATTCCATTGCTAAGTGCATTACAAGTAATTGTTCCCAAAATCAACAAAATTAATATTATTTTTCTCATTTTTTAATAATTTAAAAGTTTCTATTTTCTAAAAAGAAAAAAGGACACCGACTCCGTAATCATTTGATTACAGTTAAATATCTTGCCGGATATTTGGGGTTGGGTCCTTTTTTTATGGTGAACGTATCACATCTATTAGTATTCTATTACTTAAGCAGAACCATTTTTTTTTTTTTTTTTATTTGAACATTAACATACATTGAGTAGTAATATATTCCGGATGAAAAATTTTTTCCGTTAAATATTACTTCAAATTCTCCCTCTAGCTTAAAATCTTTTACAAGAGTTTGAATTAGCCTACCTGAATTATCGTAAACATTAATTTTAATATTAGATTTACTTGGAACAAAATATTTTATAACAGTAATTGGGTTGAACGGATTTGGATAACTCTGGTTTAAGCTGAAATCGGAAGGTACTTCCGTAAAAAAATTATTTATACTTACTACTCCGTTTACATTATACACGACAATACCTCCTGTCAAAGTCGAAATCCACAAATTTTTATATCTATCTGTGGTAAGATCTAAGATATAATTATCCGGTAATGGTGAATTACCTGTATTGAACGTTGCCCAGGTGGTATCAGCATCAAATATTGTAAGTCCTCTATTTTCAGCACTCATCAATATTTTGTTATTCTTTTCTGCGAATATACTTGTAATATACCAATACGGTAATCCCGAATTTGTTGGGTTATAAATTGTCCAATTTATATCATCAAATTTTGCAACACCTCCTCCAAATGTTCCTATCCATTTTACATTATTTGAATCAAGGGAAATACAATCAGGTGAATTTACATTAGATGGTAAACCCGAGTTTTGAGTATTATAAACAGTCCAATTAATACCATCGAATTTCACTATACCATTGCTTTGTGTTGCAACCCAAACTATTGAATCACTCACTTCAACTGACATTATAAAATTACCTGGTAATCCTGAATTAGTATCTCTGTAAACGACCCAATCAGTTCCGTTAAATTTACCCAATCCCTGTGGCGTGGCTACCCATAAGTTTTCTTTTGAATCAAAATCCATATCCAGAACTAGCGCTGAAGGAATTCCGGAATTTTGCGGATTGTAATTTGTCCAGTTTGTACCATCAAATTTGCTTATACCACCAGGTAAACCATTTCTTGAACCTACCCATATATTATTTTCTTTATCAACCTGAATTGTATATATATTATTTGAATGGATACTTGAATTAACTGTATCAAACACCGTCCAATTATTTCCGTCAAATTTTACAAGTCCTTTGTCACCTGTACCAATCCATTTTATACTATTTGTATCTATTGCAATTTCGTTTACTCCATTACTTGGCAATCCCGAATTCCCTGTATTATAAACAATCCATTGAGGACCCTGGGCATGGAGAGAGAAGGAAGTGCTAATAAAAAAAATCAGAAATAATATTTTAAGAATATATTTCATAATAGGTAGATATAGAAGAATTACCTAAATGTTAATAATAATAAAGATAAATTCAACAGAAAAACTATAATGTTATACCCCACAGAAAAGTGAGTTTAAGTATGTTAAATATTTTTATTTTAAAAATTTTTTTTTCTACGCTTGAAATGGGAACAATTTCTGCCTATATTTTGGTTATATGAAGTGGTCTTTAAAATAAGTGGATTTTGAGCAAATTTTAGGGATTTCAGAAAATTTTTGGTATAGGAACTAAACCTTAAATTTATAGGTTATCATTAGAAGTCAACCCAAAGAACTTAGGAGTAAATTTCTGTAAAATTGCCTACCTAGTCCATTGACTTATCAAAAAAAATCCATTATATTTGTAGTTCGTATTAAAAATGATAATACGAGTTTTTTGCGATGTTCTTTAATATTTGACTCGTCAAACATCCAAAAAGCATACAGAGTTTATTGTGAATAGGAAAATTAAATTTTAAGTAAGCCTTGCAGTTAGGATACACACTCTCACGAGTAAAAAATTTTACTTCGGAGAGTTTGATCCTGGCTCAGGACGAACGCTGGCGGCGTGCTTAATACATGCAAGTCAACGAGAAGCAGAGTGCTTGCATTCTGTGGAAAGTGGCGCACGGGTGCGTAACGCGTAGATAATCTGCCCTTAGGACTGACATAACTCCGGGAAACCGAAGCTAATATCAGATAATGCAGCGGCTCGGCATCGAGACAGTTGTTAAATCTTCGGAGCCTAAGGATGAATCTGCGTCCCATTAGGTTGTTGGTGAGGTAACGGCTCACCAAGCCCGCGATGGGTAGCTGGTCTGAGAGGATGATCAGCCACACTGGAACTGAGACACGGTCCAGACTCCTACGGGAGGCAGCAGTGGGGAATTTTGGACAATGGGCGAAAGCCTGATCCAGCCATGCCGCGTGCGGGAAGAAGGCCTTCGGGTTGTAAACCGCTTTCGGCCGGAACGAAATGGTCAGCACCAATACTGCTGACTGATGACGGTACCGGAAGAAGAAGCACCGGCTAACTACGTGCCAGCAGCCGCGGTAATACGTAGGGTGCGAGCGTTAATCGGAATTACTGGGCGTAAAGCGTGCGCAGGCGGCCTTTTAAGACAGGTGTGAAAGCCCCGAGCTTAACTTGGGAATTGCGCTTGTGACTGGAAGGCTGGAGTGCGGCAGAGGGGGATGGAATTCCTGGTGTAGCAGTGAAATGCGTAGATATCAGGAGGAACACCGATGGCGAAGGCAGTCCCCTGGGTCAGCACTGACGCTCAGGCACGAAAGCGTGGGGAGCAAACAGGATTAGATACCCTGGTAGTCCACGCCCTAAACGATGA
>CALGOI010000210.1 GCA_937959065.1 uncultured Ignavibacteriota bacterium
AAACTCCCTCTTCAATTTCATCCAAGATCGCTAATCAGAACCTTCACGGAATTACAGATGGTTATAGTTTTATTATAATTTCACCCAAGGAATTTTTACCGGCGGCTCAAAGACTTAAAACATTAAGAGAGCAGCCCGGTCCGAATTACTTAAAAACACTTGTAGTTGATATTGACCAGATATACAATGAATTCAGCGGTGGTGTACTTGATCCTTATGCTGTGAGGAGTTTTTTAAAGAAAGCATACTACACCTGGAACGAACGCCCTGTTTATGTCTTCTTTCTTGGCGACGGAAGTTATGATTACAGAAACATTTACAATTTGCCAACAAAGAATTTTCTACCACCAGCTCAATTGTCCAGTTTATCTTCGAATGAAATATTCAGCTATCAAAGTGACGATTTTGTAACTAATATTACAGATACAATACCGACTATTCAAGCAGTCAGACCGGATTTTTTAACCGGAAGAATCTGCGCAAATTCGTTGAATGAGGCAAATGCTTATATGGATAAAGTAACTGCATATGAAAATCCATCGAGTTTTGGTTCGTGGAGGAAAAAGATAATGTATGTCGCAGATGACGGATGGACAACTTCCCAACCGGGAACAGAAGGAGCAATCCATACTTCACAATGTGAAGCACTTGCGGAATTATATACCCCTAAAGATTTTGAAAAAGAAAAGGTCTACATAGTAAACTATCCAACAGTTATTACCCCTCAGGGAAGAAGAAAACCCGGGGCAAATGAAGATATTGTAAACGGGTGGAACGAAGGCAGACTTGTTATTAACTATACCGGACACGGAAGTGCTGACCTTTGGGCTCATGAACAGATATTTGAAAGACAAACATCAATCCCACAATTAAATAATCAATACCTGCCGTTTGTTACGATTGCAAGCTGCGACCTGGCTCGATATGACGATCCGTTTTTCCCGAGTGCAGCTGAAGAGCTAACATTATTGAGCAATAGAGGTGCAATTGGAGTTATCGCTGCCGTAAGACCGGTATTTAGTACTCAAAATGCTGCATTTAATAATGAACTGTGGCAAAACTTCACTCAGCTAAAAGACACATTAAATTTGCCAATACGATTGGGTAGAGCGGTTTATAATACTAAACAAAACATTCCAT
>CALGOI010000211.1 GCA_937959065.1 uncultured Ignavibacteriota bacterium
CAAAATTACGTAATTTTAGGTTACTTTGGAGCAGATCTCATTCCGTAAATCAAACATTTATGCTATGGCTGAAGAAAAAACAACACAAAGCGGGTTTACAGGGAAACTCCTTATGGGCATCGTAATTCTTGCTACACTGATATCCGTCTTATTCTTTGTTAAGCTCATTATTGATTCCGCCTCTTTCCGTTAAGTAAATTCAATTTAATGAAAAAGTTTTACATTGTTCTTCTGCTTTCGCTTATCCCCGCTGTGTCCTTCGCTCACTTCCCCACCGGATGGATCGGCACATGGGAGCGCGATCTCATTATTCACACACAGCCGGGCGATAGAAACCAGGTTCTCAAAATGAAACTCGTCATTCGCGAGTCCCCTCAGGTAGATGTCCTCCACTGGGATATCTGGTATGACGACAATAACGGCGGTACATGGCGAAATTATAACCTCGTCGGCAATAACCCCGAATCAGGTATTTATAAAATGGATGAGCTGAATTCCATAACTCTGGATATGTTCTACTTTAATGACATCTTCTATAGCATGTACTCCATTGGTAAAGCTATCATTACGGTTGAATATGCCTTGAAGGACGAAAAGATATTTTTCGAGATAACTGCTGCAAATAACGAAGGAGAGAAAACCGGCGGACTGGAAGATATTCCTGAAGTTACAAATTACCCCGTCCGAACAGTTCAAAAAGCAACTCTAACTAAAATTACTAACTAAAGTCACAAACTAAAGATAATTGAAACATATAATGAAAAAGTCTTATCTGATTCTGTTCCTTTTACTTACCGTCCTCGCTTGTGAAAAAACTACTGTCTATGCTGACGGAATTCCACTGCAGGATGGCACCGAAATAATAACCACACCAAAAGACCGTGCTGTCGATATGATGACCACCGTCGATGAGTTCGTTGAAATTTTAAGCCCCTTCGACCTGCAATCGAAAACTCTTACCGTGGGTACAGTGTCTCGAGAGGAATATCTTGAATACCTAAAAGACCGTGCGATGGACTATACTTACGAAGACGTTGAAAAACTCAAGCGGACTGTCGCATCCATCGGTAAAAAACTCGACGCCATCGGTTTACACCCTAACTTCCCGCCTGTTATAGAAGTTATAAAAACCGATATGAAAGAAGAATCCGGCGCGTCAGGCTATACTCGCCTTAGCTACATCGCGATGGCTGATCACATGTTCTCTATGTCCGATAAGGATTTTGAAAATGTTTTCATCCACGAACTCTTTCACGTTCTCTCACGAAACAACCCGGTCATGCAGGAAAAAGTTTATAACTCACTCGGCTTCCATAAATGCAACGAAGTCCCATACCCTGACGGAATTTACAGAATTTCAAACCCGGATGCGCCATTCAATAATTATTATAGCAATGTCGAGACACCTGACGGTCCGGTCGAAGCAATGCTCGTATTATATTCAAAAAAGGCATACGAAGGTGGCAGCTTCTTCCGCTACGCAAAGCTTGGCTTAATGGTGGTGGAAGGTCCCGATGATAACAAAAAACCGCTGATTATAAACGGAATGCCGCTTATACTTCCACTCGACGCAGTGAGCAATTTCTACGAACAGGTTGGTCGTAATACAGGCTACATAATTCATCCGGAAGAAGTATCAGCAGACCATTTCGAATTTCTCGT
>CALGOI010000212.1 GCA_937959065.1 uncultured Ignavibacteriota bacterium
TTTATATTGGCAGCCAGCAAAACCTGTTTGGCAATAATATAGTGTTATATTCTGATTTTGAGACTGTGAGCGGATTGACAAATGGGGCATATGTCCGGTATGCAGGAATAAATGTAGGAACAGTTCAAAGCATAGATATAACCGGTACAGACAAAGTTACTATAGAAATGCAGGTTGACAGTGATGTGCAAAAATTCATTAAAAAGGATTCACATGTGATAATTGCATCTGATGGTCTTGTTGGAAACAAAGTTGTAAATATTTCCCAGGGAACAGAGCAGGCTGCAAATGTAAATGACGGAGATTACCTGACTTCAGAAAAACCGGCAGAGATACAGGATATAATTGAAAATTTGAATGAGTCTACAAAACAGGCTCAGAAGGTGGCAGAAGAAATTACAAGTATAGTGAGAAAAGTTAATGAAGGAACGGGTACTCTGGGAAGGTTGGTAAATGATGAAAGTTTGTATAATAATATCGATTCAATTATGAATAGTTACGCCTCCCTCTCCGGAGAGATAAACGAAATTATTCAGAAAACCTCCGGAACCATAGATCAGGTTTCGGTTGAGATCAGGTCATTTTCGACAAGTTTAAGAAATATTACTTCTGATATTGAAGACATTACAGATAAGTTAAACTCCAGTCAGAGTTTAGTTGGTACATTATTGACAGATACAGCATTTGCAAATGACATCAAAGGAATAATACAAAATACAAACCAAACTACATATAACCTTGAACAGGGGTCACTTGGATTTTATCAAAACATGGAAGCTTTAAAGCACAATTTCTTATTTAAAGGATATTTTGAAGACCTAGGATACTGGGATCTGGATACCTATGAGAAAAAGATGCAGATCAAGGAATCTATGTTAAGGCAAAGGGAATTTGAGATCCAGCAAAAAGAAAAGCAATTAAGAGAATTGGAAGATGCTCTAAAAAAGATCAATCAAAGAATAGACCAGGAAACCCAAAAGGACAATTCTGACACAACAAAAGGAAAAAAGGGAAAATAACAATATTTTGTGTTATGTAAATATCACTTTATACTTTAAGTTAATATCTTTATTTTTACAAAATCTTTTAAAAGAAACAATTATCATAAAACAATATAAATTAAATAATTAAGGAGAATCAATAATGACAACTGCCGAAATAGAAGCAAAAGTAAAACAGGCAATAGTTGACAAACTTGGTGTAGAGGAATCAAAGGTAACCACTGATGCATCATTCATTAATGATCTTGGAGCTGATTCACTCGATACAGTAGAATTAGTAATGAAGTTTGAAGAAGAGTTTGATATTAAGATTCCTGATGAAGATGCAGAAGGAATCCAGACAGTTGGAGACGCTGTATCATATATAGAGAATAAGCTTGCCAGTGCAGCAAGTGAATAAAGATTACGATTACACATTTATTTTACAATTTAATTAACAAATGAGAAAAAGAGTTGTTATCACCGGGTTGGGAACTGTCAACCCGTTAGGTCTAAATTTGGATGAATTTTGGTCGTCACTATTAGCGGGGAAAAGCGGTGTAGGTCCAATAACATATTTTGATACAAAAGATTTTGATACTAAGTTCGCCGCTGAGTTAAAAGGTTTTGATCCTTTGAATTTCATGGACAGAAAACTATCTCAACGCACAGACCCTTTTACCCAATATGCACTTGCCGCAACAAAAATGGCAATCGATGATTCCGGATTAAATCTGGAATCAGAAGACCTAAAAAGAATTGGTGTAATTTACGGCTCGGGTATTGGCGAAATGTGGACATATGATAAGCAGAAAAAAAATTTATATAAAAGAGAAGGAAACCCAGACAGAATAAGCCCATTCTTTATCCCCATGCTTATAGCAGATATAGCTGCAGGAAGAATCTCTATGCTTTACGGACTTAAAGGACCTAACTACGCAACAACTTCGGCCTGTACAACTTCAGCCCATTCTATAATCGACTCTGTAATGGTAATACAAAGAGGACTTGCTGACGTAATGATAACAGGCGGTTCAGAAGCAGTAATCTGTCCTATGGGAGTTGGTGGATTTAATGCAATGAAGGCACTATCGACAAGAAATGATGATCCCCAGAAAGCAAGCAGACCATTTGATCTTAACAGAGATGGTTTTGTAATGGGTGAAGGCGGTGCTACACTTGTACTAGAGGAGTTAGATCATGCTAAGAACAGAGGTGCAAAGATCTATGGAGAAATAGTTGGCATTGGAATGAATGCAGATGCACATCACATCACTGAACCAGCACCGGGCGGAGAAGGTCTCAGGGGTGCAATGCAAATGGCAATCGAAGATGCCGGCCTTACTACAAACGATATAGATGTTATAAATGCCCACGGTACATCTACTTATTACAATGATAAATATGAAACTATGGCAATTAAAGACTTATTTGGTGATCGTGCATATAAAGTACCGGTTCATTCAATTAAATCAATGATAGGACATTTATTAGGGGCAGCCGGTGCAATAGAAGCAATTTCGTCGATAATGAGTATAAAAGATGGAAAGATTCCACCTACAATTAATTATGAAGAGAAGGATCCTGATTGCGATCTTGATTATGTAACAGAAGGCGCAAGGGATATGGATATTAATATAGTACAATCAAATAATCTTGCCTTTGGCGGCCATAATACATCTTTGGTCTTCAAAACGTACGAAGAATAATTCAGGTTATATTTTCCAGATTTAGATTATGTTTAAAATCCTAAAGCGAATAGGAAGGTTACTCCCCCGTTTCAAAAAGAAGCCTGCCGATGATTCAATTATTACCCGGACTGCTAAAAAAATAGACTTTGATAATTTTCAGAAGGCAATACATTATACAATTGTAAACCGGGAATTCTTCATAACTGCTCTTACCCACAGATCATTTGTAAATATAAAGAAAGAATACGCACGGGTTGGATTAATTTCAAACGAGCGTTTGGAATTCCTGGGAGATGCAGTTTTGGATCTTGTTGTGGCGGAATATCTTTACAAGAACTTCCCAATGAATGAAGAAGGTGATCTGACTAAATTCCGGTCAATCCTTGTAAATAAGAGATTTTTAGCTGAAAGAGCAAAAAAAATTAATTTACAGGAATTCATCCTGGCTTCATATACAGCTATTAAATCAATTCAGGAAGGATATGATGCTATTTTAGCAGATGCATATGAAGCTATAATAGGAGCAATTTTTTTAGATTCAGGTTACGATGCGGCGCAGGAATTTATCAAGGTAGAAATATTTGATAAATTAGATATAAAGAGGATTGATGAATTTGATGAAAACCACAAGAGTAAATTCCTGGAATTTGCCCAGGCAAATACAGATTATGTTCCTGAATACTCAGTGATTAAGGAAGAGGGACCTGAGCATAACAAGCTATTCACAGTGGAAGTTCACTTAAATAAAAATGGGCTTGGGGTTGGGCAGGGACGTTCAAAAAAACAGGCAGAGCAGATGGCAGCAAAGAATGCACTGGAAAATCTTCACCGCCTTGATCCGGCCGATCTCACCAAACGAAAAAGTAAATAAAGCAATTAATTCCATATTTTGCTTTGGTTTAAGGGCTTGACATTAGTACATTGTAAAGATATATTTGTATCAGATTATTTGATGTTCAAATATAAAAAGGAGAAACTATAGGAGATTTATTGACGATTTATCAACTTATTTAAAATTAATGATAATAATTTTTTAAGGACCATTTATTAAAGGTTTAATTCCTAAATCTTTGATAAATGGTTTTTTTATAACCCCTGTTTTTCTATAATATTTAGAACTTTAATGGGATATTTTACATTTTAGATGAGTAGAAAAAACAAAATAGTAAAATGAGAAAGGTTAAAATATTTTTCACTATAATATCAATTTTACTGATATCTAATTCAGGTTTTTCACAGGATAAAAGGTCTTCTGATACCAGGGATACAAATCCCAATAAAGAGGGTTCTTTTATCCCCAATCCAGATATCCCATTTACAGACTATAAAATTATAGCATCTACAAATGCTTATATTGAGATCGAATTTACACCTTTATATACAGGAGAAGGGTTTAACTTTGTAAACGGTTCGTCTAATACCAATAAAGTCGGATACCCAGACACAAAATTAAGGAGTTTTCCAATCTTTGTACCCGGACCTTTGAATAACAGAATTGAAATTCTTGATTATAAATATGAAGATTTATACGGTCATGATATTCAACCGGTACCTACCCCTATCCGTTCGGGCGATAATCTGCAAATAGATTTTAAATACACAAGAGATCCTGAAGCATATTCTATGAAGGGATTTTATCCAAGTGAAGCCGGAAATATGGAACCTGTATCACAGGTAAGGAGCAAGTATTTTACAAATGTAAGCATCAATCCTGTTTTATATAATCCTTCAACCAAAACTGTCAGAAAATATTCATACATTAGATTCAGAGTATCATTTGGACGCAGTCCTATCTAGGGCAACATAACACTTTAAAAAGAAGAAATATTATTTATTAGAAAAGATGCAGTTACTTCCCTTGTTTCAATTAACTGGGCTACAGCTGAATTTAATTCAATTTTTGATAATTATCCTGCAAACAGTGTTCTTCAATCAGGTGATTTTTATAAGATCGAAATCACAGAAACCGGAATGTACAAACTTGATAAAAATTTCTTATCAAGCGCGGGGATAGATGTCAACAGTTTAAATCCTAAAACAATAAAGATCTATGGAAACGGAGGCCAGGAAATTCCATTCAATAACGCTATCGATTGGCCGACGGATCTCATAGAGAATCAAATTGTGGTAGTAGGAGAAGATGATGGTGTCTTTAATGACGGCGACTATGTTATTTTTTACGGAAGAAGTCATAATGACTGGAAGTACACAGGTGATTCATCTGCTCTTGTACCTTACCAGCATTATATGAATCCCTATACAACAAAGAATTATTATTGGATAACTCACGGAGGTTCAAACGGTCTTAGGATGCCGACGGTTAATTCACTCAATCAGAGTGCCTCATCTTTTACACATTTTTATGACAAGCAATTCGATGATCCGGAAATAAACAACCTTGGGTCCACCGGAACTTTATGGTTTAGTCAGAGAATTGGCCGTGGTGAAAGTTTCAACTTTAATAAAACTTTGACAGGTTACATAACCGGACAACCATTTGAATTGTATGCTATCTACGGAAATGGAACGGTGGGAAGTACAATATATTATGAATTCAGTGAATCTAATTCAGGCTTAAATTCGATACTTTCTGTTGGTGCTGTTAGTGTAGATGGATTTTCTCATATCAATCTTAGAACTTCCAGTTTTGTACTCTCATCCGGAAGTCAGAATTTCAATCTCCGTATGTCATTGCCGACGAATCTGAATCCTTCAAACGCTGTTGCATATTATGAATATATTGAGTTAAAGTATCCTCGGTCATTAAATAGCGCTCAGAATAACTCTCTTCATATTCAATCCATAGATACCAGCGGAGTTTTCGAATATAATGTTTCACCATATACAACACCCGATGTAAAGGTTTTTGATATTACTGATGAATTTGACATTAAATTAATTAATCCAATTTCTTATAATGGCGGTATTGTAAAATTTCAAGCAAACCATACTGAAGGTGATCCAAGAGAATATTTTGTTGTAGGAGGGAATAATTACAAAACTCCGCGAACAATTTCATCAAAAATACCAAACCAGAATCTCCATGGAATAGTTGACGGTTATAGTTTTATAATTATTTCGACCAAGGAATTTATTCCAGCAGCACAGAGGCTTAAAAGTTTAAGAGAGCAGCCCGGTCCGAATTATTTAAAGACTTTGGTGGCGGATGTGGATCAAATATATAATGAATTTAGCGGAGGTGTATTAGACCCCTACGCGATTAGGAGCTTCCTGAAGAAAGCATATTACACATGGAATGAAAGACCTGTATATGTATTCTTTTTTGGGGATGGCAGTTATGATTTTAGAAATATCTATAATTTGCAGATTAAGAATTATCTTCCGCCTGCACAACTATCAAGTTTGACAGCGAATGAAATATACAGTTATCAAAGTGATGATTTTGTAACAAACATTACAGATTCGCTTCCAAGTATTTTTGCGGTCAGGCCGGATTTTCTAACAGGCAGGATTTGTGCAAATTCATTAAATGAAGCAAATGCTTACATCGATAAAGTTACTGCTTATGAAAGTCCATCAAATTTCGGAGTATGGCGTAAAAAGATAATGTATGTTGCAGATGACGGATGGACTACATCACAACCAGGGACAGAAGGTTCTATCCACACATCTCAATGTGAAACCCTTGCAAAGCTTCATACTCCAAATGATTTTGAAAAAGAAAAGGTCTACATTGTAAATTACCCTACAGTGATTACACCCCAGGGCAGGAGAAAGCCCGGTGCGAATGTAGACATAGTAAATGGCTGGAATGAAGGACGACTTGTAATTAACTACACCGGTCACGGCAGTGCGGATCTTTGGGCACATGAGCAAATATTCGAGAGGCAAACATCGATACCTCAATTAAATAATAATCATCTTCCATTCGTTACAATTGCAAGCTGTGACCTTGCCAGATACGATGACCCATTTTTTCCAAGTGCTGCTGAAGAGCTTACTATTTTGAGCAATAAGGGAGCGATTGGAGTTATAGCCGCAGTGAGACCTGTATTTTCCACACAAAATGCAGCGTTCAACAATGAATTCTGGCAGAACTTCACAAAATTGAAAGATACATTGAATTTACCTATCAGAATTGGAAGAGCAGTTTACAATACAAAACAAAATCTAAATCAGTTTGGTGATAACGACGCAAAATTTTCATTGTTATGTGATCCGACATTAAGGATAGCTATACCTCAATATTTTACTCGTATAGACAGTATAAATGGGACTCCGGGTACACATACAGCATACCTAAAAGCATAGCAAAAAGTTAAAATATCCGGTAGTGTATTAAGGGAAGATTCAACATT
>CALGOI010000213.1 GCA_937959065.1 uncultured Ignavibacteriota bacterium
TCATTTTTTTCTATGGCTTTCTTAAAAGCCTCTTCTTCAGAATATTTTTTTAAAATTAACGATCTTACTTTCTCTTTCGCTCTGAAAATCCTGTTTTTAACCGTCCCCAGCGGTAAATCGAGGATATCACAGATTTCATTATGCGAAAGCTCATTTATGTAGAACATGTTTAGAATAACAGAATATTGTTCAGGTAAATGCTCAATGTAGGTGCTGACAATATTTTGAATTTCTTTAGAAGAAATTACTTTGTCTGTATTAATAGAATTGTCCTCCGGTAATACATTTCTATCTATTTCGGTTTGATTAAACCTGCTGATAAGTTCATCACCTTCTTTAAAATTAGATTCATTTACGTCGATTGAAATCATACTAAACGAAGTTCGTTTAATTTTTTTATAATGATCCAGGGCAGTATTATAGACTATAGTATAGAAATAAGTAGACGGTTTTGATTTACCCAGGAACCGGTTTTGTGCAAGGGCTCTGTAGAATTTAATGAACGCTTCCTGCAGCGAATCTTGGGCTTCGTCAGGATTTTTAAGAATCTTAATAGTCAACGACATTGCTTTATCCTTATATTCTTCAACGAACTCACGAAACGATGATTCATCACCGTTAACAAGACGATCAATTATTTCAGTACCGGATGACATTAATATAGTTTCCCCGAGCCCCTTTCGATAAATTTAAAGTATTTTTACAGAGTCAACTTTTGTAGAATCGACAGGCGTGTTTTTATCTGGCGAATTCTCTTTTAGAAAATCTTCTTCAGCCTTTTTTAATTCCTCAGCGGTTCTTTCAAGCTCATCTTTTGCTTTTTCATAATTTTCTTTCTTTTCCAGATATATTTCTTCTTTGGATTTACTACCTGCAGTGTGTGTCATGTTTTTGTCCAGTCTTTCGAACACTATCTTGCCGTTAACGACTTCAGCAGAGATAACATATTCACCATTGCCAAGTGAGCCGTTAAAGCTCTTGCTTTCTTTATTTGATATAGAAAAAGGCAACTCCTCAGTATCTATTTTTCCATTAATTATTTCAGCGTTTACTTTAGCGTTAATTTCCGTTCCAAGATTATAGAAAATCTTTCCGTTGACAACCTGTATATTCATTCCTTTTGTAGTGTTAAGGTCAGTTCGAACAGATCCGTTAACAAGTTCTACGTAATTTTTACCCGGTGTATTAATTAATGTTACATCTCCGTTAACGTTATTGACAATAATGTCACCTTCGATATCATCTATATTAATTTTACCGCTTACATTTTCAATCTGAAGTTCAAACATAGGAGTAACGTAAATGTCATAATCCACTTCTTTCTTTTTATCGAACCCGAAAGAGAATGTTGGTCCATCATGTCCTTCCTGTATAGTTTCAATTGTGATCTCGTCTCCATATTCATTTACAATGATTTCAATTTCATCAAATGGTTTATCCAAATCTCTTTTTCTTACGTGAGCTTTTTTATGAGCAATAATTTTTACCTGGTTATCATCGCTTTTCTTAATCCTAATATAACCATTTACATTATAAACTTTCAGTTTGGTTTTTCCGTCAGCAGAAAGGTTGAACTCCTGGATTTCAACCTTTTCGTGCCTTGGAGAACATCCGCTAAATGTCAGCAGTAATATTGGTAAAGCCATTAGTAAAATTAATCTTTTCATTGTTACGAGTTTTAAATTTTTTCGGTATTATTCTCATCGATTTTTTTAAGCCTGGCAGAGACAATGGCATAATATAGTAATAGACCTAAGCCTGCGCACAGAATTGTGATACCGAATCCTAAACCTTCATCGAAATCATACTGGTAGTAAACTAAATTGGATATCATGATGCCTAATCCAACAAACAGGAAGAGTATTCCCCATTTTAAAGCTGAATAGGGGTTCTTAGGTTTTCTTTCAGAACGCAGATAAAAAGCTTTCATATCTTCAGGTGTAAAGCCTTTTTCGACCATTCTCATTCTTTCTTTGTGTTTTATGTACAGGTACCAAAAAATTATTATCCCGGGTATTCCAAAAGTAAAAACGATTGCGAACAATGGCACTAAAGCTTCAAAAGGATGCATAATAAATCTCCTTAAATTATATATTTATTTAAAATTATTTATTGTTTGAGTAGACCAAGATCAGAAAAAACGGATAATATGCTTAATTCTTCCATCTAAATCTATATTCTATGGGTTATGACTTTAAAATCAGCAAAAGGTTTCACACTAGTGAGTAATTAGATTTCCATACTAAATTACGAATAAATAATATATTTTACTCATTATGAATATACCTTATGGCAGGTAGAATATTCGTCAAAAGGCATATTGAGTTTTTACGATGTCCGCAATGCAACTCAATCGCAACATTAAAAAAGTCGCGGTCCGGTAATACATTTAACAGAATTCTTAAAGCATTAAAAATCAGGGTATATTATTGCTCTTCTTGCGGATACAGTCACAGGTATTTTCTTTACAAACTTTCCAGGAACGGATTAAAGATTATATTACTTTATACTGCAGCAGTTATATTTACGGCAATATTTGTAAATTATTTCTTACGAACATTTTTCAAGCAATGATATCAAATGCAGACCGTCATTGGTATGTTATTCAGACGCGGCCTCGTTATGAAAAGAAAGTTTATGAACAGATAAAAGCCAAAGGAATTGAAGTATTTCTTCCCCAGGTTATAACAATCCGGAAATGGTCAGACCGGAAGAAGAAAATTTCGGTTCCACTATTTTCCGGATATTTGTTTGTACATGCAGATGAGGATGAGAGGTATAGCGCAATAAAAGAGGTTGTAGGAGCATTAAAGTATGTTTTTTTTAGGGGGCAACCGGCAAAAGTTACTGAGAAAGAGATAAATAATATAAAACTTTCATTACAAGCTCCCGAAAGATTTAAGATAGAGAACACAAATATTGAAAAGGGAGACCTGGTTAAAATCACAGGGGGTGTTTTTACCGGGATGGAAGGAATAGTCACCGAGTTAAGAGGGAATTACAAACTAAAGATAAAAAAATATGAATTGTCAATGTCATTAAA
>CALGOI010000214.1 GCA_937959065.1 uncultured Ignavibacteriota bacterium
AGTGATGAAGCTGAAAGTGATGAAGCTGAAAGTGATGAAGCTGAAAGTGATGAAGCTGAAAGTGATGAAGATGACGAAGATGAAACAGAAGAAGGTGATGAAGACAACGGCGAAGATGAAAAAGAAGATTCAGAGGACGAGGAAGAAACCAAAGAACAGAAAGAAGTATCCTGATCTTATACATGGTTTCCCACTGCTTTTTGGTAATTAATTATTATTTTTATTATATTTTAATGAATTTAAACAGGACAAAACGTTTTAATGACGAGTACTAAGACACCTCTTGCTAAAAAGAAAAAACTTATTGGACTTGTAAAAGAGATTAACAGGTCCAAAGAAGATATAGTTAAATATCTGGAATCCATAGGTGTTGAGGGTGTTGGGATCAATACTTCCCTCGAACCTGAGATCGTGGCAAAGGTATATTCACACTTCAAAAAAGATATCGAAGAACAAGATAAGCACTTGAAAAAAGTGGTAGATTTTGTTCAAAGAAATGATATTACCATATATGAAGCAGAGGAAAAACTAAAGCAGGAAGAAGAAGAAAAAGTAAGAAAAGAAGAGGAAGAAAGAGTTAAGAAAGCTCTGGAAGAAGAGAAAAGGAAAGAAGAAGAGGAACGTAAGAAACAGGAACTCCTTGCTTACCAGGAGAGAGAAAAACTCCGAAAGCAGCAGGAGGAAATGGAAGAGAAAAAGAAAGCTGAGAAGAAAAAAGTTGAAGCCCAAAAACCGAAACAGGAAGACAGACCTAAAAGAGAAACTAAAGGTGATGATAACAAAAAGACTCCTGACCGAAAGCCGTTTGATAAGGATAAGCGGCCGGATAAAAAGAAGAAAGCGAAATTCGAAAGAGTCACTATCCATGATATAAAGCCGCCGAAGAAAAAGCCTATACCGGGAAAGAAGCAGACCCCGGGCGGCAAGCCGGAAACAAAAATAGAACCAAATAAGATACAGCCAGAGTATAAGAAAGTCGGTAAAAACAACAAGAAATTCAAACTGAAAGACGCTATCAAGAGAAAGAAAAAGTCAAAATTTGTAAAAGGTCACAGAGCTAAAGATATTAATCAAAGAGAGATCGACGATGCTATCCGGGAAACTTTTGCGAAAATCGATGAAGAAGCAAACGTATCGGCAAGATCTCTGGCAAGGAAGAAAAAAAGAAAAGAACGTCTTGAGATAGAGCAAAAGAGACAGGAATATGCTGAATCTCAAAAGAATGTTATAAAAGTTACCGAATACCTTTCCACATCCGAACTCGCTAATTTGATGAATATTGAGCCAAACGAAATAATTAAGAAATGTTTCGATCTCGGTATGATGGTGTCAATCAAACAAAAGATTGAAAAAGATCTAATCGTTTTATTAGCTGAAGAGTTTGGTTACAAGATAGAATTCCAGAGTGAGTACGAAGAGGACATACTCGAAGACATAGAAGATCCCGAAGATACTTTAAGAGAAAGACCCCCTGTAGTTACAGTAATGGGTCACGTAGATCACGGTAAAACATCACTTCTGGATAAGATCAGGAAAAGTAATGTAGTTGCAGGTGAAGCAGGCGGTATTACACAGCACATAGGAGCTTATACTGTGGAGCTAAGCAACGGAAAGAATATTACATTCCTTGATACACCCGGTCACGAAGCATTTACTGCTATGAGAGCTAGAGGCGGACAGGCAGCGGATATTGTTATCCTGGTAGTAGCAGCCGATGACAGCGTAATGCCTCAGACCGTTGAAGCGATAAACCACGCTCTTGCAGCTAATGTTCCAATCATCGTGGCAATAAACAAAGTTGATAAACCCGACTCGAACCCAGATAAGATTAAGCAGCAGCTTTCCGAAAGAGGAATTCTTGTGGAAGAATGGGGAGGTAAGTATCAGTCAGTCGAGATCTCTGCAAAATTCGGAGATAACCTTGATACACTCCTCGAGAAAGTGTTGGTTGAGGCGGAGCTTCTGGAGCTTAAAGCTAACCCGGACCGTCTTGCAAAAGGTGTTGTAATCGAGGCAAAACTGGATAAGGGTAAAGGCACAGTTGCGACCGTTCTTGTCCAAAAGGGTTCACTAAAGGTTGGTGATAATTTCGTCGCAGGTATTTACTCAGGCAGAGTCAAGGCGATGTATGATGAAAGAGAGCATAAGATAGATGTAGCAGGACCTTCACATGCTGTACAGATACTCGGATTTGACGGAGTACCGCAGGCGGGTGATACATTTGTAGCGCTGGAGCAGGAAAGAGATGTAAAAGAGATAGCTACAAAGAGACAGCAGCTTAAAAGAGAACAGGACTTCAGACAGGTTAAATTTATTACGCTCGACGATATTTCAAAGCAAATCCAGGAAGGTAAGCAGGTCGAACTCAATATTATCCTAAAAGCTGATACGGACGGTTCAGCCGAAGCACTTTCCGACTCATTGCATAAACTTACAACCTCTGAAACAAAAGTTAATGTGATTCATAAAGCTGTTGGCCAGATCACGGAATCGGATATTCTTCTTGCGGAAGCATCTAATGCGATTATTATCGGATTTAATGTAAGACCAAATCTAAACGCAAGGAAACTTGCCGAGAAGCATCAGGTTGATGTAAGGCTTTATAATATCATATACAATGTACTCGAAGAGGTCAAGCAGGCTCTCGAAGGTATGCTTGCTCCTGATATAACTGAGAAAGTAACTTCAACTGTCGAAGTAAGGCAGGTATTCAAGGTGCCTAAAATAGGTAATATTGCCGGATGTTATGTGCAGGATGGTAAGATTACCAGGAATACAAAAGTCCGGCTACTTCGAGATGGTTTCGTTATATTTGATGGCACCATTTCTTCTCTAAAGAGGATAAAAGATGATGTAAGGGAAGTAGAATCAGGCTATGAGTGCGGTATCGGTCTCGAAAACTTCAATGACATCAAAGTTGGTGATATTATTGAAGGATATGAATTGGTAGAAACTAAGAGAAAGCTTTCCACTAGCGAAGCTTAAAAAGCGAAGCTTAAATAATTTTAAACGGAATAAATTGTCTATACGCTCTGATAAAGTTGCTGAAGAAATCAAGCATAAGCTGAATACTGCAATGTCCCAGGACTTATCCGAACTAAACCTCGGGCTTGTTACCATTTCGAAGGTGATAATGTCGCCAGACCTCAAACTTGCTAAAGTCTATGTAACTTTCCTTGGCAATTCTCTTCCACCTGAAAAGTGCATAGATAAGCTTGAACTGCGGAAAAAACATATTCGTTATATCCTTGGACGAAGTATCAGGCTGAAATATACACCTGATCTCAAGTTCTATTATGACGACACAATGGAATATGCTGACAGGATTCAAAGACTTCTTAATGACATAAATGAAGGATCAAATGATGAATCAAATGACGGATCAAAAGTCCAATAAGGTAATTAGAGGGAAAAGAGAAGATAGGGGCTTTTATGATAACTCACCTGAAATTGTAAGTGAATTTTCCGATAAGGTCATTTTAGTTAATAAACCGCTTTTATGGACAAGCGCTCATACCTTGAATGTTCTTAAAAGAGAATGGGGTATCCGCAAGGCAGGCCACGCAGGAACTCTAGACCCGATGGCTGAAGGATTGCTTGTCGTATGTACAGGTAAGATGACAAAAAAGATAACGGCATTTATTGATTCAGAAAAAGAGTATGAAGGAATAATCCGAATGGGAGCAAGGACTGAAAGTTATGATTCAGAGACAAAAGAACTGGATGTGGTGGACACTTCCCATGTGACGGATAAAATGATCGATGATGCAACAAGACAGTTTACTGGAAACTTTCTTCAATTGCCTCCGATGCATTCGGCAATAAAGTATAAAGGTAAACCTTTATACAAACTTGCAAGGAAAGGTAAAGAGATAAAGAGAGAACCCCGTAAGGTCTTTGTTAGCTCATTTGATACACAAAGAATTTCGGAGAACGAAATTAAGTTTAAGATAGTTTGCAGTAAAGGGACATATATCAGAAGCATTGCTAATGACTTTGGAGAGGAAATTGGGGTAGGCGGATATCTTAAATATTTGAAAAGAACCCGTATTGGGGATTTTTCTCTTGAAAATCTTAAGGCAAAATCCGGGGAAGTATATTACAGAATTTGTGAATAACCGGAAGATTTTATTTGTATTGAAGTAGAATTCTTTATTTAGTAACTTGACTTCTGTTAAAACAACATACAGAGAGATGGCTGAGTGGTTGAAAGCGGCGGTCTTGAAAACCGTTGAGGCAGCAATGTCTCCGGGGGTTCGAATCCCTCTCTCTCTGCAAAATTTATAAAATACCCCTAAACAGGGGTTTTTTATTGACATATTTAATTTCCTTCCACATTTGAGCACCATTATTATGAGTAATTTCACTTAAATTTTTTTAGATGAGTCAACTGAATAGTAGAAAATTGCCTCATAAATAACTAATAATTAATATTATATTTTTTATTTCTTAATTAGTATTGAATATTATAATTATAAGGAATAAATTAGCATCTGTGCTTATATTTCAACTCTATATTAGCTTAACTGCTATCTATAGTTGATGCATTTGTTCAACTTAGCGAATATACTAAATGTCAAAAATATTAATAGTAGACGACGAACAGCTTTCAAGAGTTATCCTTAAGCAGATAACTACCAGCCTTGGACATGAAGCTGTTGTTGTAGAAAATGGTGAGAAAGCTATCGAGAGATTAAAGCAGATGAAGTTTGATATCATTCTCACGGATTTCAGCATGCCCAAAATGAACGGCTTTGAGCTCACCAAAAAAGCTCTCGAAATAGATGCCGGTTTAATTGTACTTCACATTACAGCCTACGGTACCATCAAAGATGCAGTCGAAGCGATCAAGCTTGGCGCATTCGATTACCTGACCAAACCGGTCAATAAAGATGAACTCGAGCTTGCCATCAAAAGAGCGCTGGAAAGAATATCTCTTGTCAAAGAGGTTACACTTTTACGTCAAAAGATTGCTAAAGAAGAACCCGAATTAGAGTACCTGACTGAGAATAACGACATTAAGAAAATTCTTAATGAAGCCGTAAAACTTGGTGATAGTGATTCGACAATTTTAATTACGGGAGAAAGCGGTACCGGAAAGGAATACTTGGCAAGATTTATTCATAAGAACAGCCCGCGCGCGAATAATCAATTTGTTGTTGTCAGCTGTTCATCTATCCCGGACCAGGTGCTCGAATCACAGTTGTTCGGTCATGTGAAAGGCGCATTCGATGATGCTCACGAGGATCATAAAGGATATCTTGAAATGGCTGACGACGGTACTATCTTTCTGGATAATATATCTGAGTTGGATCCGCAGCTTCAGCTTAAGCTTGTGTCCGTGCTTCAGAATAAGCAATTTACCCGCGTTGGAGATGATAAAGTAGTCACTACAAATGCGAGGATAATTGCCGCATCGAGCAAGAATCTCCAGGATTTGATCAAAGAGGGTAAATTCAGGGAAGACCTTTATTATATTCTGAATGTATTCGAATTCCATTTACCTGCGCTAAAAGACAGGCCGGAAGACATTATTCTGTATTTCCTGAAATTCGTGAATGACTTTGCAAAGAAGAATAATAAGAAGGTAAAAGAAATATCCCCGGAAATAAAATCCGCTCTGCTAAACTATGAGTGGCCGGGTAATATCCGAGAACTGAAAAATACTGCCGAACGTGTCACGATCCTTTGCGAGACGGGTAAGATAACGGCGGATCTTCTTCCGGATAAGATGTTCATTACAGACGGTGAAGTAGAGGATAGCGACATTCTTTTAACGAATGATTTTAATGAGAACAAGAAAGAGATCATTAAGCAATTCGAAAAGAAGTTCATCAGCAAATTCCTAAAGCTAAACCGCGGAAATGTGACCGCCACAGCGAGGGAGATTAATTATCACCCGGTTACGCTAAGACAGAAGATAATTACGCTTGGCATCAATCCAAAGGATTTCAAAAAGAAACTGAACTAGCGAAATTCAAATGATTTATATTCGGCCTTGAGGGAGGCCATATTAGATAACCTGCTTCATTTATTTGGAGCGGGTTTTTTTATTAAACCCGTATCGGGTTATTTTGTCATATAAGTAGAACATTATTACATATGGATTTAAGCGAAAACAGAAGAAAATTAAAACATCTTTATTCAAGAGCCGGCTTCGGCGCTTATATAACAGATATAAAAGAAGCTGAAGGGCAGGGGGTAACCTATGCCGTAGATAGAATTTTTAAAGATTCCTTTGATTATTCTGAGATCAAAATAAACCACGGAGCCGCGGATATAAAAAATTATCGGGCTGAAAGAAAGAATATGTCAAAAGAGGAACGGCAAAAACTATTAAAGGTATCACGTCAGAACATCGCTAAACTTAATACTACCTGGATAGAGAAAATGGCATTCGATAATTCCCAGTTAAGAGAGAGGATGACATTTTTCTGGCATGACCATTTTGCATGCCGGAATATATTATCCGTTTACAACCAGAATCAAAACAACACACTCCGTAGGCATGCGCTGGGAAGTTTCAGAGAGATGGTTCATGCAATAGCAAAAGATCCGGCAATGATCTTTTTCCTTAACAATCTCCAGAATAAAAAGCAAAGCTATAATGAAAACTTTGCCCGTGAACTGCTTGAACTTTTCACAATAGGTATTGGGAATTATACGGAAGATGATATAAAAAATGCAGCCCGGGCTTTTACAGGGTGGAGTATAGATCTAGACGGGAATTATAAATTCAGAAGAGTGCAGCATGATTTTGGAACGAAGAAATTTATGGGTAAATCCGGGGATTTCAATGGTGATGACATTATTGATATAATACTCGATGACAAAAGAACTGCCGTTCATATCACTTCAAAGATCTACTCTTACTTTGTGAACGAAAATATCCATATGGACAAAGTAAACCAACTGGCAGAAGGTTTTTACAACACTGATTATGATATATCAGCCTTGATGAAGAGTATCTTCACTTCGGATTGGTTTTATAACAAAGAGAATATTGCGTCAAGGGTCAAATCTCCGGTAGATCTATTAGCCGGAATCATGAGACAGTTCAAGGTTAAGTTTAAAAATCACCTGGCAATGATCGGAATTCAGAGAGCACTGGGGCAAATAGTTTTTAATCCGCCTAATGTAGGAGGGTGGGTGTCCGGCAAGAAATGGATAGATTCATCTTCGATAATGTTCAGAATGAAGTTACCGGAAATAATTTTCAAATCCTCGGATATAGAATTCGATTTTAAGGATGAGCCATTGGAAGATATGACGGGAGAGTTTCAAATGGAAATGAGTGCTGCGGATAAAAGACTGTACAGACAGGTTAAAACATCGATCGATTTAACCGGTTATTATAATGAATTTTCAAATACTGATAACGAAAAATTAATAAACGGAATAGCCGGTTTCATTATTGCACCTGAAATAAATGAAAAACATAGAACCTTAGTGTACAAGTATTGCGACTCCTCCTCCACGGAAAATATGATAGAAAGTTCGATCCTTAATTTAATCTCATTACCCGAATATCAAATGTGCTGATCATGAAAAAAATAAACAGACGAAAATTTTTAAAATATTCCGCAATGGCATCAGCATCGTTGATGATCCCGAGTTTTCTAAGAGATCTGCAGGCATCGCAGGGCGGAATAAACAGGACATTTGCAGAAAGCGGAAAGAAGCTGGTAATAGTTCAATTATCCGGTGGGAATGATGGATTAAATACAGTAGTTCCCTATAAAAATGATATCTATTATTCGTCTAGAAGTAACCTTTCAATCAAAGAGAACGATGTATTCAAGCTTACAGACGAGCTGGGATTTAATCCCGGAATGGAAAAATTCAAAGAACTATATGATAACGGAAACTTATCGATAATAAACAGCGTAGGTTATCCAAATCCTGACCGTTCACATTTCAGAGCCATGGATATCTGGCAGAGCGGAAGCGGTTCCGAAGAATATATAGATACTGGCTGGCTTGGTCGGTATCTTGATTCGGAATGTGAGGGATGCGCTAATTCTCATCATGCAATAGAGGTTAGTGATTCACTTTCACTCGCATTGAAAGGTGAGAAAAGGAACGGAATAGCGGTCCAGGATCCGGGAAGGTTTTTTTACACATCGGCTGAAAATTTTTTCTCCGACGTGGGTAAGATATATAAGGAAGGAAACCACCCCGATGAGCACAATGTAGAGTACCTTTATAAAACAGTTGTGGAAGCAATGAGCTCGGCAGAATACGTATATAAGACTTCAAAGATCTATGAATCCCGGCAAAGCTATCCGAACGGTGAGTTTGGCAAACATTTAAAGACTATTGCGGAATTAATCATATCAGGCATAGATACATCTGTATTTTATGTAAGTCTCGGGGGATTTGATACTCATGCAAATCAAAAAGGCAGACAGGAGAATCTATTGAAACAGATGTCAGATGGCCTATATGCATTTACTGAAGACCTTAAAAAGAATGACAGGCTGAATGATACATTGATATTTACATTCTCAGAGTTCGGCCGGCGTGTAGCACAGAACGCAAGCAACGGGACGGATCACGGTACGGCAAATAACGTATTTTTAATTGGCGGCAATATCACTAAACCGGGATTTTATAACAGTGCTCCAAACCTTGCGGATCTGGATAACGGTGATCTGAAGTATCAGCTGGATTTCAGGGATATTTATGCGACGTTATTGAATAAATGGCTGGGGGCGGATGATTCTGCTGTGCTTGGAGGAAGCTTTAATAAACTGAATATAATTTAGCTATGAGGTATCGTAATTATTATAATATAAGTCTGCCGCTAAAATTAGCGCTGTTAGTGAAACTGAAACTGCTCGGATGGCTTTTTTATTTGCGGATATGAAATCGCTCGTATATGGATCATCGCTGATATCTATGACGTGAACGATAGAATGCCTCTCCTTTTGAGAGAATGTGTACTGTCCCGGCTGAAATGAAAGGTTCAGCGCGATAAGCAGTAACGCAGTCAATATCAGTTTTTTAGCATTCATTAAGGAAAAGTTAAATATTCCTGCTCTTTATAACAACGTAATAACCCAATAAATCCTATATTTCCCATAGGAAGCAAGGCGGCGCAACGGTGAGCGCTGCCTTTTTGTTTTATTTCCCCCCCGATTCCTAAATTGAAAAACCTGAATTAAATCTGTAATTTATGTTTTTATAACTCAAAGAGGGTTTTGCTGACAGGTTTAATAGCGGGGCTGATAACAGGTTTCTTACTTTCGATACCGCCTATCGGTCCGACTAACTTCGCCATAATGGCGAAAGGCTTCAAGGGAGAGAAACGCAACGGCATAGCAATTGGCGCCGGCGCGGGTTTTATGGATATGATATATGTGCTCATCTCCTATGGAGGTTTTGCCCTCATCATCGGTCTCATTCCCGAGACGGTCATTTCATTCTACGAAAACAATACACACCTTTTTAAGATCGCTCTTACATCGATCGGGTGTATAGTAGTTGTGTTTTATGGAATAAGGATAATGGGGATGAAACTTGATTCAGCCGAATACGACCGCTCTATAAATGCTAAGGACTTTGAAAAGCAGATAGAGAATTCGAAGCGTGTACTACAGCAGACCAAGGAGCGCTTGGACAGGATACTCCATACACATCTATCTGAGAAAGCCAGGAAAATGGAAAAGCTTCACGAGCATTCAGAAGAGCACCTTGTAAAACATCTCGACGAAAACCTCCACGATGAAGTGCTGCAATATAAGCGCGACATTATGCAAACGGAGAAAGAGCTGGAGGAAATTATGAATTCCGCCAATAACGATCCTGATGCAAATCCAAGGATCTGGCAGAATTTTCTCACCGGTTGTATAATGTGCGTATCTTCGATTACACTCCCCGCGTCATGGTTCCTCATAGTCAGCTATATGAAAGGCTATGGGCTGATCGGGTCTGACTTCCCATCCGGGCTTGCATTTGGAATTGGTGTCTGGATAGGTTCGGTATCTTGGTTCTGGATAATGGTAAATCTGGTTTCGAAGAATACACACCGTATCAGTCCGGCCGCACTTAACAGGCTGAATATCTTCGTTGGATTGATACTATTCGGGCTGGGATTATTCCTTGTTTACAAGGTATTCGATTACGCATTATCTTGATTGTTACATCACTCCTGTTTATTATTTATTTATAATCGCAAGATTACTTCACGAAACCAGGGTCATTGAATACGGATAAGAAAATATGCGGATATTGCCAGTCACCAATTAAGAATGATACGGAAGCTGTTTCCTGCCCGGGCTGTAAAACTCCATATCACAAAGATTGCTGGACGGAGAATCGCGGGTGCGCGGTATACGGCTGTACGGAGAAATCCGTTCATTTTGAGGATTCATCAAGAAGTTTAGAAGATATGTACGTGAATATCGAGTTCCTCATAAACGAGAGGCGGTTTTCCGAAGCTATGACGGAATCAAAACGGATATTAGAAAGCGACAGGGACAGCATCCGCGCGAAGCGTTATTACAATAAGGCGGTGTCTCTCATTAATACAAGGATGAAAATGCTGGAGGACGCGGATAACTTTTACGAACAGGGTGATTACAGGATGGCTGAGATATATTATACAAATGCGCTGCAGTTTCTCGATGACCCGGAGAGGGAAGTCATAAATGCCCGTATACAGGTAGTAAAGCAAAAGGGACCTCTGGAGAAGCGGAGAAGGCGTATATCGAACATTGTTGCTTCGGCAATCGTGATCGTAATAATTGGAGTGATGGTGTACCTGGGATATTATTATATCGTGATGAAGGAGGACAGGGATTACGCAGCAATAGAGAAAGAGGATAATTTCGATGATGTAAGGATAATGGAAATGCAGCTGTCCGAATACCAGAGATTCATTTTAAAGTATAGAAACGGTGATTACTACGAAAAAGCTACCGATAAGGTTAGTCTTATCGCTGGAATTCTGGCGGATAGTCTGTCAGATTCCGACTGGAGGGAAGCGCTGAAATATTTGAAGAAAGTAAACAAAAGCCGAAGCGCAAAAACATATAATGATGTTTATAACAAGATATATTCTGCCGCAGGAGTGGAATTTAATACGAGTGTGGCAAATGCGAAGAAGCTGAATTCGAGGAAAAAGTACATAGAAGCCAAAAAGATGACCGAGCAGGCGCTGGATATCGCAAGAGAATTTCCGGACACCGAGATAGGTGAGCAAAGAGAGAACCTGAGCTCGAATATCAGCATTTTGAGCAAAAAGGTGTCATCAATGCTTAAATATGAGACGATTCAGGCAGAAATCGAGGAAAAAACTTCAGAATTGAAAAAAATGGGATATTCTGATACCTACTCACAGGAGTCGAATGTAATTAACGCGACGATTGAGGAAAGGCTGAGTAATTCTGTATTTTTAGCCAGGTTGAATGAAAACAGGCAATTGGTAGCTATAAAGGAGACAAACCTGGGATTGAGAATAGGAGAGTTTGTTAGTGTAGATGCAAAAAGGAACGGCAGCGTGGAGATCGAGACATCTGACGGCGATACTAAGACAGTGCCACTGTATATCCCTATAAAAACAGATTTTGGCTCAGCAGAGAGTTTCCCCGACATGTATGCCCGTGAGTCGATATTGCAGAGACTTGAGTATTTGAAGGACCAAAGGAGCAAATTGGACAGTATTTTGAACATCCGGCTGCTGTAAAAAGGGTGAATTTTGACCCCTGATTTTGGCTTAGTCAGCCCTTGAGAAAGGGTATCTAAATTACAGTTCTATAAGTGTATTATCCCCCTGATTCCCCTTGCATTAATATGTAAATCTTACTACTTTTATGTTTGCCAAATTTTATCCGGGTAGGTAGCGAAGCGGTCAAACGCAACAGACTGTAAATCTGTCGACAAATGTCTTCGGAGGTTCGAATCCTTCCCTACCCACGTTATTTTATTTT
>CALGOI010000215.1 GCA_937959065.1 uncultured Ignavibacteriota bacterium
AACGCGTTTAAAGAAGTATGTTTCGCCTCTATTTTCCATTATTACAAGGTACGGATTAGGTTTATTACCCATTGTCCTGCTCTCATTACCTGTATGTCCGGTCCCCCCACCCAGAAAATTCTCTAGAGTAAAATTGCTGAAAAAAAATCTTCCGTATGAAGGATTTGAAGAATTAAGAATAGAAAAAGGAGGAAAATCTAATGGTAAAGTATCCCTGATTCCGTTTATAAAATAATCGTTTGTTTTTTTTTGGGTTAATACATCATATAAGGAATTATATGAATCAAGTTGCGGTGTTGTATCCCGAATTGTAAAAGAAAAGGATATTGGTTTAAGTGAATCTCCTGAAGCAGATAATATACCTTGATCAACTGATACGGTTATAATTTCTCTGGGTATGAAATCCCCATGAGGATTAAAAATTACAGTTTTTCCATCAGAAGAAAGTACAGTATTGCCAGGGTAATTTCCACCTTGACTTCCGGAAACATTTATTTGTGAATTCAAGCTGTTTGCATTGATAAAAACATTTGCTGAAAGAATGATGTTTTCTTCTACTCTTACATATTTTGCGTTATTAACAGGGGATGTGTAAACAATATCAATTTGGTTTGCAATGCTAATTTTTGGAAGGGTCAAAACTAAATACAATAAAAGAAGTCTCATAAATGAAGTATTTTACCGTGATTTTTAGTTTACAATTACTTAACATAAATTGTAATATTTTAATAGTAAAGATAAAAAAACCGGTTTCCATAGAAACCGGTCAATCAAGGGAAGTGATTAATTAGTGAATATTATTAGGTAATACAGTTAATACTTAATCTAAAACTCTTTTGGCAAATAGGAATGTTTCAGTGTAAAATTCATTTTTCAGGGAAGCTATTGCAACGCCTGTACTTGAACCTGAATGAACGAACAAGCCTTCATCTAAATAAATGCCAACATGACTAACATGTCCTTTATTCATTGTATCGAAGAAAATCAAATCACCCAGGCTTAACTCATCAATTCCAATCCTGTAACCTTTTTTGGACTGTTCGAGGGAAGTTCTGGGTAATTTAATACCCAAGGCTAAACTCATAACAGTTTGTACGAAGGAAGAGCAATCAATCCCTTCTTTCGATTCTCCACCCCAAAGATAGGGTGTATGGAGGTATTCATTAATTCTGTCCATCAACTCTGTCATTTCAGACGTGGTCAGATTTTTAAACTTTTTGTTTTTTAACGAATTGAGAATCTGCTCATCTGATTTACCGGTATATGATGTACCCTTATAAGTAGTCTTTTCTTCCTTTTCTGAATCAGTTCGAGAATAATCTTCAGATTCCCTTTCGGTTCTCTCTTTCTCTTTACGCATACGCTCAAGTACCTCATCACGGTATGCAGAACAGCCTGCCAGATTCAAAAATAAGATAATCGCGAAAAGATAAAGGAGATTTCTATTTGAATTCATAGTTTTAATAGTTTGCTTCATTATTAGTACATTTACTAATAATGAAGTCAATTCATAGTAAAAGTACTATAAATTGTTAAACTTGTCAAGGGGTAATTTTGTTTCATAAAAAATAGAGGTGGTGGGGATAAAAGTAAGGGGGATTAATTAATAATTGTAAAAATAATTATTTAACGTCGCGAATTATTTTAATCACTTTATACACATAGGCAATATCTCTTTTTTGGTGCACAGTTGGAGGAAATTTGGTATTAATTGAATATAGCATAATATGATTATCATCCAGATCATAATATAGCTTTGCATTAGCCTCATAATTTTCAGGTTCAGTTTTAAAGCTGACTACAACCGCAGATTTGTTTTTGATCTTTGCTGAATCATCTATGCAGAGTAGATAGTCTTTGGGGTTAATAAATGGAGACATAGATTCACCCTCAGCGATTAGTAAAAAAGGATCTTTGTATCGGGAGGCATTATCGATAAGTAAATTCTTAATATCATAAGTTTGATTTAGCTGAAACGGTATTGGTATAGCACTTTAGACTTTACCCAATACCGTCACATTTCTGGATTTTTTATCATCTGAAACAGTATTTGCGTTTACCGGATTACCATATAAGAAATCAACCGGTACGTTAAAATACCTGGCAATATCCGTTACAACATTTGAATCCCATTTAGCCCTGTTTTTCAAATAGTTAAAAAGCGTATCGATCTTTATTCCCAGGTCATAAGCGAGATTTTTTTGAGTAACCGACCCCTTGTTTAAAAGGGCATAAACATTTTCGGAAATAATTTTATTTGTATCAGTCATTTAGTAATAGTTACGTTTTCTGTATTGACAAAGCGTAAATTATACGGTATATTGGTTTATCAAGCTGCCGTAATATTTACTAAATATATTAAAATATCCATCGAAAGCAAATACAAAACGGTAAATATTACGAAAGTATAAATTGGAGATAAAAAATGAGAATACCTACCGATGAACTGGCAGAACTCCAGGCGGAGCATGATTGGCTGGTCTGGAAATTTGAGGAAAATAAGAAATTTGAGAAAACGGGAGAAAGTGAATTTAGTTATGAAGATGATAAGGAAAGTCATTCAAGCGATATGGAAAGATTAGTGAAATTAAAAAAGATATTAAAAAATGGCAGATGAATATAATTTTGCAAAAATAAGAAACAGGTCATATGATCCTGTGATCAAGTCTTTCATAGTATCAATTCATCCTTTAGTGACCGATAAAAAGTATTTCGAAGAGATTTCAGACAAATTTACAAAATTATTTAAACCTCAAAAGCATAGCTCAAATGAAAAATGTACCGGAAGAAAAAATGAAGCTTCTGGCAGAAGCGGTCCGCATCAGGGAAGAACTCATTGCCGCCGACAGGGAGATCTATAACGTGTCTCATTTGATTCGTAATCTACCCCAAAGAAAACGAAAACTATTCAGATTAAGAGATAACCTTTGCGAAAGGTACAACAAATTGATATTAGAAAAAGAACTGCCGCTTAGAAAAATTCTGTAAAATAATTTATAAAATTTAAATACTACCACAATGAAACACCGTCTGGAGGAAACAGCAGACATTTTACTAAAAGCATTTATTCACGGACATTTGGTGCACGGTGAACCGTGTGCCTGCGCTGTGGGAAATATGTGCGCAGGTAATCCATACTGGATAAATGTAATCAACGGTACGCATCAGCAGATCTACCACAAAGTTGCCGGCAAGCTAATACCTGAATTTATAAGGTATACACCGGAGGAGCTGATGCGTATCGAATATGAATTTGAAGGAAGGGAGAACCGTAACGGACATCACCTGCCTACCTTATTTAAGGATAATGATCCCGATGGATTTGAAGGACTAAGCAGGGTATTCAATATTCTATGTAATGAAATCGATAAGGAATATTTTGAGATGGATAGAGAGGTTTATATAGTCGAATTAAAGAAAGCAAGTATTGATTCTTGATATCCATATATATTTATGGTATATTTAGGTATGCAATATACTGTCTTTGAGCCGGTCGAGGTTGTAGCGCATTTTAACCGGATGAACATAGAGATTATTAAATTCAGACGGAATAATACTGTTTACCGGGTGTCTTCTTTTGTGCATAAATGGCGGTTAAAGGAAGGGGATAACCACATAACACATTTCGTTGTAGAGTGCCGTGATAAAAATATTATATGTGAACTTGCTTATTACCATAAAGATCTAAAATGGGAGCTTATCCAGTATGACCACCTTGAATGATATACAAAATAATTGGTTTTGAATAAGTTATTTATTTATGCTAATATTAGGTAAGTAAACACATAGGGCTCATTATATGAAAATGATAAAAAACCCTGTTTTATTTATACTACTTCTCGCCTCCTTTTTACTGTTTAATGGTTGTGGTGGAAGTGATGATCCCATTAATGAGCCACCATCCTTTTCTGAGCAAATGATTTATTTGCTCAGTATACTTAAAAATTCCACAGTACAGTATAATGGTCTCGAGGAATCCAATGTAAAGCCTTACCTGGAAAAAGCAATTATAGATATCGATGAAGCGATTGGTCTGATTAGAAATTTTAAGGAAGATGAAGATTTACCCTTTGAGTTTCTTAACGAGATAGCTGTGGTTGTAGACAGAGCAATAATTAGTGTAAAGGAGGCGGCAATCAGATCAAAAGTTACGGATAACAGGTATGAACTCCTGGAAAAAGCATTAAAGCATGTCGCAGACAGACTTAGTATAGTGTAAGCGTTTTTTTAAGATTGACCGGATTTTGGGGAAGTTGTTTTTAAAAACTTCTCCTTTTTGTATTTAAAAATGGAATTTTATTAATAATCATTGTATTATATTTTTGAAATTTTAGTTTCCATTAATTTATTGTTTCTTTTTAACATTTTTTGACTCAATTTTCAGATAGCTATCATAAAGATGATCAAAATCCTGAAAGCAATATTACTCTTTTTATTTATAATCTCCGGTGCACCTATATTAAATGCCCAGACATTGACATTATTGGGTGAAGCCCCGGTTTCAGGGCGAGTGTATGATATTTGGGGGTATTTTGACAGCAATACTAATAAAGAATATGCATTAATAGGATCGACTCAGGGATTGTTTATATTTGATGTTACCAACCCGGCAACTCCGGTACAGGTTGATCATTTAAGTAATGTACCGGGATTTGATATAAAGGTGTGGCAAAACTATGCATATTGTGTTACAGGTGGATATTCAATCGACGGAGGAATGATAGTCGATCTGTCGGATCCAACAAATGCTGTAGTTGCAGGTACATTTGATTCACATCATAATATTTTTATTGATAGCTTCGGATATTTATATATGGAAGCTCCCGGTTTGAAGATTTTGAGCTTAAGTAATCCTATAAACCCGGTTTTAGTTTTCGAAACACTGGATAATGAAGGTCATGATGCAGTGAGAATAGGTAACAGATTGTTTGACTTTCACGGCTTCGATGGAACCAATATTTACGATGTTACTAACCCGGCATCACCTCAATTACTGGCAAGTATAATGTCTCCTAATATTGTTTATAATCATAGTGGGTGGACAACCGAGGATGGGAATTATCTATATATATGTGATGAACTGGCTTCCGGCTCACAAGCTGATATTACTATATGGGATATAAGGGACTATGAAAATATTGTTCAGGTAGCGCATTATACAGAACCCACAGCTTCCATACACAATTTATATATTAAAGGGAATTATGCATTCGTTTCACATTACGAAAAAGGTTTTAGGGTATTTAAAATTTCAAACCCTTTACATCCCCAGTTGATAGCTGAATATGATCCACTACCCGGGTCGATGACAGGATTCAATGGTACCTTTGGAGTTTACATCTTTGCACCATCAGGTAATTTGTATGTAAGTGATGATGACAGGGGGTTATTGATATTTGATTTTGATTCAACTAATACATCAGTGGGAACAGGAAATGGTATCCCCCGGCAGTTTGTTTTGAATCAAAACTATCCGAACCCGTTTAATCCGTTGACTAAGATCTCATTTACAATAACATCAACTGTAGGAAATCAGAATCTAGAATTGAAGGTTTATAATTCAAAAGGTCAGGAGATCACGACTTTAGCAAACGGGGTTTTTTCATCAGGCCTTCATGAATTTGAATGGGATGCAACGGGACAATCAAGCGGTATTTATTTTTATAAGTTAAGCAGCGGCGACTCAAAAGAAACAAAAAAGATGGTTTTAATGAAATAATATTTTCCTCTTTTGATACCGTTATAACTATGCATTAATATCGGGATTTCGCAAATGATTATTTTTGTTTATATTTTTAACATATTTCTCATTTCTTACCTCCAATTACCAACCGAAGACACTCCCTAGTGGTAGGGGGAGTGTCTTTTTTTATACATTAATCATATACAAAACAATTTTGTTTTCCGTCAAAAAACTGCATTTTAAACTCAAAATTAAATAAATTGGTGCTTTTATATAGTATAAACGGGATACATTCGGAGAAAAAATTCTTTGTTTTGGCTGGGGAATCACTTTATCTTTGTATAGAATCAAATGATTCAAAGTCTTTCTCGTTCTTTTTACTCCAAGAAGGTTGAGTGAAAAAATTTACCCCTCGGCTTATTAAATTAAGCCACTAAAAGGAAAAGCAGTTCCCGCTAGCCCCGGAACTGCTTTTTTTTATTGATAAACTTTATTGAGGTTATTTACTACCCATATTTACAAAGTCGTCCCAGTATTTTTCGGGGACGGGCATTACGGACACCCGTGGAAGGCGAACGAGGTCATATTCCGCGTATTTCTTGATGGCTTTAACTTCTTTTAGAGTGACCGGTGTTTTTAATTTTTTTTTGGGCTTGATATCAAATACAACAAGCTTTTCATTATTCTGTTTAGGATCTGGATATGGATCGGAGGTTACTGTTCCAATTCCCACTATTTGCTTTTCGTCGCCGGTATGATAAATAAATACCTCGTCACCTTTTTTGATACTTCTAATGTGGCGAAGTGCAGTAGGATTTGCAACCCCGTCCCAGACAGTTTTTTTGTCTTTTACAAGATCGTCGTATGAATAAACGGAGGGTTCGGTTTTTAAAAGCCAGTATGCCATATAATATTGTTTAAGTTGATTCCTGAATTGTCATTT
>CALGOI010000216.1 GCA_937959065.1 uncultured Ignavibacteriota bacterium
CATCTTCACCGGCTTTTTCTTAGCTCCGGCAAAGATCAATGAGGTCATCGAAAGTTACCTCATTTTTAAAATCGTTCTGGTTCTTAATTATTTTGAACTTAAGACTGGCTTCATAAATGGATCTAATTACTCCGCCTTTTTCAAAGAACTTTTTGGCCATATCATCTATCTCATCTGTGATCTGTCCTTCAAGCCGTATCATAAAGTGAATCTCTTTCTTTGCCTGCTTAAACAGTTCAATAAATTTTGTATGTCGCTGCCTGTTATAGCCCCTGATGAGTTCGATATTAACGCTTGAATCTTCTTCATCATCTTTATCTGTATTATAAAGTGGCTGCAGGTCTTTGAATGTTTCTCTCAGCTTGGAGATCCTAGAGAGATTATCGTTGGTAAAGTCATTCTCTATTTTATAGAGTATAACTTTTGGATCGATAATCTCGTATTTAAGGATAGTATTAGTCTCGATCTCGTTACAGTAACCTTTTTGCGCGAACTTTTTGAGGATGTCATATACTGCAGTTCTGTGGATTTTTGCTTTCTTAGCTATCTCAGTTGCGCTGAGTGAAGATCCTTTTAAAAGAACGAGGAAAATCCGCGACTCATACTCCTTAAAACCTAAATCCTGTAATTTCTTTAAGAGGTCAGTTTCTTGCAATTTTGTCGTCCTTCTTGTTTATGACAATATTATTTCTATTAGGAATATTGTCAATACCAAAAATAATCTTAAGTTAATATAAGGTTAATAGTAACTTAAATCCATTTGTCAAAGAACGTAAATAACTAAAAAATTTTATTTTACGAGTAACATCTTTCTTGAGACAATAAAGCCCCCGGCTTTCATTCTCAAATAATACACACCTGAGGGCAATGAGCTTCCGTTAAATTCCAGTTCATAATTGCCTTCGCTTTGAATTCCATTATGTAAAACCTGTATTTCGTTTCCAAGTATATCATATACTATTATACTAACCCGGTAATCATACGGAACGCCATATTTAATTTTAGTAACAGGATTGAATGGATTTGGATAATTATTAGTGAGATAAAAACTTGTTGGTGGAACAGAAATGATGTTATTAACATCGCAATAATTTTCATCATACATGCAGTCAAAAACACGCTGTGATTGATCACTTAACAGTTTCAACTTTGTGACGGCGTTAAAATTGTTTGCTCCACGGGCTACCATCTGCGACATAAAAATTGTTTGCGTATCAAGAGGATTCATTGTAAAACCAAACGGACCAAAGCCCATTACGTATCTTTTATTACCACCTGGGCTATAATAAACATTTCCTGTTAATTCACCATTACAATTATCAACAAATCCCAGCGTTGAATCTCCATCAACCCCTCTTTCAGACCAGCCGGTAAAGGCATCAGGATCTCCCGAAAATATAAGCTTTGTAGGCTGAAATGTACCGGGATGAATGAATTGAGTGCTATCATTTTTCAATCCTGTCATGAAATTGAATGCTTCAACAGGAATATCAGGGTCAGTTTCACATACGACAGTACTTGAACCTGCATTTCTAAATATTTTAAAAGAGTTTAATTTCAATCTTGTATTTGGGTTACCTTCGAAGTATAAAATCCTCTGTCCTGATGCCGGTGGATTTATTCCATATGATGTAGAACCTCCAAATCCATCATCATTATCAGCATTGTAAGATATACCTAAATTTCTATTTGAATCACATCCAATGTAATCATCTAACGCTTCACCAAGGTCTGT
>CALGOI010000217.1 GCA_937959065.1 uncultured Ignavibacteriota bacterium
GAAAATAAACTCGCGGTGTAAATCGTAGTCAATAATTATTTGCACTTTCGCTCAAACAAATTTTCCCGCCCTCGATACATCGAGGGACACAAAAAACTCCATAATTTTGACGTCAATTTTTACAATGCCGGATTATTTTAGACACCTTCGGTCTACGACTCAACGAGTAGTAGACTCGTGGAGTGTCTAATGGTAGATTTAAATTACAAAACAAAGATAGGTGATGGAAGCAGGAGATAAAATGGTAAAGGGGTTATATACGTATATATCCCCGATTGTTGAATAAGTTTGTAAAGTTCATAAAGTTAAAAAGTTTGTAAAGATAAGGAAGATGTGGAAATTTCATTTGCGTTCCCTCCGAAGGAGTCCCGGGGACAAATCGGAGTTTGGGAACGAGGGACTCCTTCGGAGGGAACGCTTTAATTGTTGTAAGAAGTCAATTCGAACTACCGAGAATTATCGATGATGAATATATTTTAGTATGTATTACTTTGTGGTCAACTTCAACCCAACTATTCCGCCTACGATCATAAGAATGAATAAAATTCTTATTAGCTCTTTTGATTCGTTGAACAGTATCATTCCAAGTATCACGGTTCCGATCGCGCCTATGCCCGTCCAGACCGCGTAGCCTGTCCCGATGGGTATGTCCTTCACGCCCAGGGCAAGGAAGTAGAAGCTCAGTATCATTGTTATGACAGTAAATACACTCGGCCAGAGTTTTGTAAGCCCGTCTGTGTACTTGAGCCCGATGGCCCACGATATTTCAAACACACTTGCTATTATTATATATACCCACGCCATATCTGTTATTATAAATTAATAATTAACAATTAAAGATTAATTATGCTAACCAGTTTGTTCTGTCTAAACTCCTATATTGAATTGCCTCGCTGATGTGCGCCGGCTGAATATCACTCTCACCGGCAAGATCGGCTATAGTCCTGCTCACCTTTAATATCCTGTCGTACGCCCTCGCGGATAGTCCCAGCTTATCCATCGCCATTTTCATCAGGTTCTCGCTGTCCTTGCTTATGGCACAGAACTGTTTTATTTCCTTTGATGTCATGTGCGCATTCGCATAGATTCCTTTGTATTCTTTAAACCTCTCCGTCTGTATGCCTCTTGTTTTGATCACGCGCTCCCTGATGTCAGCCGAGGTTTCACCTTCTGACTTGCTCGACAGTTCATCGAATTTCACCGGGTTTACATTTACATGTATGTCTATCCTGTCGAGTATTGGGCCGGATATCTTGGATAGGTATTTCTGTATCTCGTACTCCGAGTACATAGCGGCTTCCTTGGCTGTCCCCGCCGGGGTTGGATTCATCGCGGCGACGAACATGAAATTACACGGGTACTGTACCGTTATCTTAGACCGTGAAATAGTCACCACCCTGTCCTCTAACGGCTGGCGCATTACTTCGAGTACGTTCTTCTTGAACTCCGTCAGCTCATCGAGAAAGAGTACTCCATTGTGAGCAAACGATATCTCGCCGGGCTTAGCGTTCGGTCCGCCTCCTACCAGGGAAACGTCACTTGCCGTATGGTGCGGTGAGCGTATCGGTCTCGTCGAAATTATCGCCGTATCGGGGGGAAGCATCCCCGCGATGGAGTGTATCTTGGTTGTCTCGAGCGCTTCATCCAGTGTAAGCGGTGGAAGAATGGTTGGGAGTCTCTTTGCAATCATAGACTTACCCGAGCCGGGCAGCCCTATCATTATGATGTTATGCGCTCCCGCCGCGGCAATCTCCATGGCTCGTTTTACTTCAGCCTGTCCCTTAACGTCAGCGAAATCCAGCGGGTATTTGCTGTGTTCCTCGAATAACTTCCTCGCATCCACCTGTATAGGCGCACTTTCTTTATTGCCGTTGAGGAACATAGCAACATCGTGCAGTGTATCGAACGGGTGGACATCCAGTCCTTCGACGATACCTGCTTCCTGCGCGTTTTCCGGGGGCAGAATGATGCCTTTGAATCCCTGCTTTTTTGCTTCGATGGCAATCGGCAGTACTCCGGAGACTCTGCGCAGCATGCCGTCGAGTGAGAGTTCGCCGATAATAACGTAATCTTTTACGATGTCGGGCTGTACCTGCATCGTCTCACACAGTATTCCAATTGCTATCGGCAGGTCGAATCCCGTTCCTTCCTTGCGTGTATCAGCGGGTGCAAGATTGATAGTGTATCTTTTTATCGGGAAAACGAAATCGCTGTTCTTAATTGCGGCGGCAACACGGTCACGAGCTTCCTTCACCGCGCTATCCGGAAGTCCTACCAAAGCGAACATTGGTACGCCCGGTTCGACGTGTGTTTCTTCGCGCACTATGAACGCGTCGACTCCGTATGTAGCAGCTGTGAATACTTCGGTTATCATTTCTAATTCTTCTTTTTAAATATCAAACCAATGGGTACTCCCTCATATCCGAAATGTTCCCGCAACTTCTTCTCAAGAAAACGCCTGTAACTCTCCTTTATATTCTTTGCATCGTTACAGAAGAATACAAATACCGGGGGCGCGGACTTTACCTGTGTGATGTAGTTTATCTTCATCTCCCTTCCCCGTATGGCAGGGTGAGGGGTTTTTCTTATTTCCTCCTGCAGTACCTCGTTAAGCTCGCTGGTTTTGACTTCCTTCTTTCTTTCGTTGTAAATGCTTACGGTATCTTCGAGTACCCTGTGTATCCTCTGCTTGGTGAGCGCTGATATAAAAATTATCTTCAGGAAGCTGAAGGTTTTTAAGTGCTCGAGTATCTTATTCCTTAGTATCTCCGATGTTTTTGAATCTTTTTCAACCAGGTCCCATTTATTCACCACGACGAGCAGCCCTTTCTTATAATACGCTACTTCCTCTATGATATTCACGTCCTGCTTGTCTAACTTAAAATGAGCCAGCTTTATATCCGATGAATCCGACATCGTGTCCATTAATTCCTTCCCGTCCATTACAAGTATTGCCACGTCGCATCTCTGTATGGCTTTGAATGTCCTGACCGTCGAATAAAACTCGAGCGACTCATCTCTTTTTATCTTGCTCTTCTTTCTCAGCCCTGCTGTATCTATGAGCACAATCTCTTCACCGTGAAATTTCAAAACCGAATCGATGGAATCCCTTGTCGTCCCGGGTATATCCGTAACGATGTTCCGGTCTTCTTTCAAAAGCGCGTTGACCAAAGAGGACTTACCCGCGTTAGGTTTACCTACCACGGCGAATTTAGGACGCATATCCTCGCCTTCTAGATCTGTAGAGGGCAGTTCCTCCGTAAGTATATCCAGCAGTTCCGCGACATTCTTGCCTGTTGTGGCTGATATAGGTAGGGGCTCACCCAGACCCAGCGAATAGAATTCCGACGCGTTCATTTCCCGTGAATCCGTATCAGACTTGTTTGCTGCCAGTACGATTTCCTTATCATTCTGATACCGTCTCAGCATGTTGGCTATTTCGGTGTCGACAGGATGTATCCCGTTAGCAGCGTCCACCACGAATAAGATCTCGTCGGCTTCATCCAGCGCGATCTTTATCTGTTCGCGGATCGCCTTCTCGAATTTCTCGTCTGTATCCGGAACGAATCCTCCGGTATCGACCAGCAGGAATTTTTTGCCAAGCCACTCGCCTTCGCCGGAGTTCCTGTCACGGGTTACTCCGCTTGTGGGGTGAACTATGGCGATTCTTTTTCCTATTATTCTATTGAAAAGAGTGGATTTGCCGACATTAGGACGGCCAACAATAGCTATTACTTTTTTCATTATGGGAAATTTACTCCGATTAACTCAAAATATAAATGGTATTAGGCAGGAAAATTTTTCTATAATTTGTACTGTATTCCCACTTCCATCACTTTATCCGCGGGGATATTGAAATATTTAGTAGCTGATTCGGCATTTGAGTACAATGCTACGAATAACTTCTTCTTCCAGTTCTTTCTTGAGAATCTGTCCTCTACAATAACGGTCTCCCTTCCCAGATAAAATGAAAGTTTATTCTCATCTATCTTTATACCCATTTTGTTCAGAGTCTTAATTATCTCCTGAACGTCTGCGGGGTCTTTGTAGCCGTGTTTTGCAATCACCCTGTAAAATCCGTCGGCAAGCTTCTCAATAGTAATGGATTCCTTTGGGTTTACGTACGGTACGTTTGCATATTTTATTGTTAGTATTATTATCTGCCGGTGAAGTATTTTGTTGTGCTTTAAGTTATTCATTAAAGCAGGGGGAATACCGCGGGGATTGCTCCACATATAGATTCCTGTTCCGGGCACGGACACCTGGCGAATGCTTAATACGTCCGGGATAATTTCCCGTATCGGCTGTGTGTCGGTTGTTATACGCTCTCCGACGTGCCTTCTCATGTGGTACCAGGTTTCCATTATGATGAATATCACGACCCCAATCAATATCGGCACCCAGCCTCCGTCGAGGAACTTGAGCATGTTGGCTCCGAAGAAGGACAGATCGATTACAAGGAAGAAGAGAGTAAGAGGTACCGCTACGAACGAGCTCCACTTCCAGATATTCCGCATCGCTGAAAATGCAAGGATAGTAGTAATTGCCATTGTCGATGTAACGGCAATCCCATAAGCCGCGGCGAGGTTACCTGAAGATTTGAAACCAAGTATCAGTGCTACCGTGGCGAAGAATAAAAGCCAGTTGACTTTTGGAATGTAAATCTGTCCGCGTTCCTGATCCGATGTATGCAGCACCCTCATTCTCGGGAGATAACCCAGCTGCAGTGCCTGGAATGTAAGCGAGAAAGCTCCGGAAATTATTGCCTGCGACGCGATTACCGTCGCGCAGGTTGCAAGTATTACCATCGGTATCAATGCCCATTTGGGTGCAAGATAAAAGAAAGGATTTTCTACAAATTCCGGGTGAGATATAAGCAATGCTCCCTGTCCGAAATAATTCAACAGCAAGCCCGGGAGAGCCACAGTGAACCAT